>CAMNPT010000004.1 GCA_946548575.1 uncultured Clostridium sp.
TCATCCGCACCAATTTTTAAGATTTTTGTTAGAAATTATTAGAATTTTACAGAAATCAAAAATGTTTAAAATACACTTATCATGATACTTTGATAGGTGTTTTTATTTTTTTAATTGTTTCTTACAATTTCTAAAAAATGTTCAAAAATGTTCCAAATTAAAGTTCCAAAAAATTGGAGCTTTTTTTGTTTTCATATTAGTTTTCGGAAAGGAAATTTTAATGAATGAAAATCTACAATTATTTAAAGCAAATGAAGTTCTGCAATACAAATTTATAACTGTACCAAAAGAACTATTTGTTAATCCTAAATATAGTCATCTATCTTCTGATAGCAAATTATTATACGGATTTATACTAGATAGATTTCATCTTTCTATTCAAAATAACTGGAAAGATGAAAATGACAATATATATTTAATATTTACAAGAAGAGATATTCAGACATTATTTCATTTATCAGATAAAACTGTTACAAAAGCATTTAAAGAATTAAGTGATTGTAATCTTATCTATGAAAAGAAACAAGGAAGAAATAAGCCAAATTTAATTTATCCTTGTAAAATAGATTTTGAATGGAGTCGTAAAAATTACGATTCAGGACTCGTAAAATCTACGACTCTGGAATCGGAAAATTTACGACCTAATAATACTAATAATAAAAATACTAATAGAGTAAAAAGCAAACACACTTCAAATTTTGAACAAAGAAGTTATGAAGGTTTTGACTTTAATACTCTGCTTGCAAATTATAAAGAAATTATTTAAAAGGAGATTTGATGATATGAAAAATAAAGAATTACCAAAAAATTATATTGATGAAAAAACAGGAATTGAATATAGATTGGTTGGAGACTACTACATTCCCAATCTAGTTTTACCTAATAAAAAGGATGTAAAATTAGGGAGATATGGAAGAATGAGAGCAAGATACTTAAAAGAAAATAAAAAAGCAGAATATACAATAATGCTTATAGAAAATACCTTACAAGACCATTTAATTGAAATAGATAAAACAGCAAATGAAAGATTTGAATTATTGATGAAACAATTTATAAAAAAAGAAAATATTACAGAAGATTTAAAAGCCACCAATCAAATGGAATGGGTTGGCAAAATGAATGCTATTAAAAATGCAGTCGAAGAAATTATATTGAAAGAATTAATTTATGTTTAGGAGGAAATGAAAATGGAAGATATGAAATTATATGATATAGATTCAGGAGAATTATGTGAGTTAATAGATAGCAAAAGAATTGAATTAAGAAATAAAAATGAAGACTATAAAAAATTAAGAAATCAAGTATGTGAAATAAAAGAAAATTATCCAAATGTTTTAGCACTTATTGAAGATAATGAAGTAGAAAATTTAAATAAAGAAGAATGTAAAATACTTCAAAAATTGCTTTCATTATATTCAAGAATGATGGACTATGAAGACAGAGAAATTTTCTTTTTAGGTGCAAGAGAAAATTATTTTTATTTTAAAAATTTAGGAATTTTAAAATAGTTTTTAGAAGAATTTTCAGAGCAAAATTTCTTCTTTTTTTACACATTTTTTTAATAAAAAATGGATAACTAGGGGCAAATTTTACAACTTGAAATATCAAAAGAAAGCGATGCATTTATACTCCCGTATAAATCACAGTAGAAATCTTTGATTTCGTGTCTGTGATTATATGCGGTAGCTAAATACACTGCTAAAATTTCTATAATGAAATTTAATATGGGGAAATTCTTCCCCAATCCCCTAAAAAATTTTTGAAAGAAAAATCTAAAAGATCAGGGTTAAATGAGTCTGAATTTATACGTAGTATGATTAAAGGTTATAAGATAAAAGAACAACCAACAAAAGAAATTAGAGAATTTACAAGAGATATATCTGGAATAGCAAATAATATAAATCAAATCGCAAAAAGTGTTAATATGAGGTATGGAAGAAATGAAGATATAGAATATATAAAAAATACTATTTCAAGATTTGTTTTAGATTTTCAAAAGAAAGTTTATTAAAGAAATTAGAAAGAGGTGTTGCAATGGCTGTTATGAAAATAAAAACAATCAAGGGCAATCTGCAAGCAGTTATAAACTATGGTAAAAATGGCGATAAAACGGATAATGATGTTCTAGTATCAAGTGTAAATTGTTCTGTAAATACTGCTTATGAAGAAATGGCTCTTACTAAAAAGTTCTTTCATAAAGAAGATAAAACATTAGGTTATCATATAATACAATCATTTAAAGGAAATGAAGTATCTTCTAAAACAGCAAATCAAATAGGCAAAGAACTTGCAGAAGAACTATGGGGAGATAAATATCAAGTTATAATATGTACTCATATAAACAAAGAAAATGTGCATAATCATCTGATTTTAAATTCTGTTTCTTTTATTGATGGAAAGAAATATCATAATTCAAACTCTGAAATTGCATTTATGAAAGAAGCATCTGACAATTTGTGCATAAAATATAGATTATCACTTGTTAATACTCCACGAGCTGAAAACGAAAGAGCATTTAGACAAAATCATATTGATTATTTTAATCGTAAAGACGAAAAAATGCAAAAGATAATAACTGATATAGATGAAGCAATAAAAACTGCTAGGAGGTATTCTGACTTCAAATTAACATTAAAAGCAAAAGGTTATAATAATATAAAAGATTCAGGAAAATATCTATCTCTAAAAACACCTTATTATTCAAGAAATGTACGAATTGATAGAGTATTTGGAGAAAGATATTCAGTTCAAGGAATTAAAGAAAGAATTTATTATAAGGAAAAAGAAAAAAATCCTGTTGCTAATCTAAATAAAAAGTATTACAGAAAAGTTTATACTGGTCCAAAAATAAACAAGTTTTTATTAAAGACCAGTTCTTTTTATAGATTATATGTACATTATTTATATTTCTTTGGAAAACTACCTGCTAAAAATCAATATAAAGAACTAACTCCAGAATATTATAAACAAAAACGAAAGAATAATATGATTTTTGAAGAAATTAATTTTTTGGCGAGAAATAGTTTTAAATCTATTAGTGAAGTAGAAAATTATATGAATACTCTTGAAAAACAATTACCTGAATTAAAAGGCAAACGAGAACTTTTATGGAGGAAACACAAATCTGCAGATAGAAATAACAAAGCAAATGTATTTAAAGAAATTAATACACTTACTGATAAAATTGATACAATTCAAGCACAAAAAAAGGCTTGTAATAGGATTATTGATAGATATGAAGAGATTAAAAAAGATTATAAAAAGGAAATTGAAGCAAAAAATAAATCACAAGAACTTATAATCGCTGATAAGAAAAAAGTGGCTAGAAATAGATAAAAATCTTTACTTGATAAAATCGAATAGAGGAATCCACGATAGATTCCTCATTTTTATTGTTCTACCTGTGTTTGCTGTTCTTCTTTTTCGTTTACATTTTCTTTAATATGATTTATCTCTTGATTCATTTGTTCCGTTCTTGTTACCTCAGTTGTTGCTTCTACTCCAGATTTTAATGTAAAGATTTCTCCTATTCATTTTTCTCTTTCAATTTTATCTTCTTCTGTTAATATCTTCATTAAATTCCTTCTTTTTCTACAAATACTTCACTTAAATTATGTCTGTTTATATCCTTTTTTTGTATAAAACCTCTTTCAGCATTAATTATTTTTATAAATTCATCATCTGATTCATCAGTTAATTCTTTTACTGCATCAATTACTTTTATTGCATTATCAAAATCCCCTTCCATTCTTAACATATCAGCAAATTGCAATAAATTATTATTATAGTTTGGTAATGTTTTATCTGCAAACATTTGACATGCTTTTTTTCTAAAATTAGAAGCATCTTTTTCGTCACTAACCCATGCTGCCATTATATATGACTTATATGCATTAAAATAATCCATATTATTTTCATATTGCTTTGCAACCAATAAAATTTTTCTCAAAGCTCCAGAATATTTTTTTATAATCTCTTGAAAATCACGATTCCATAATTCAAGATTATTAGCCAATCTAGACTCTATTGTACTATTAATTTCATAATTTGAGTAATGACAATTTGGACACTCCATAATATTAGCACCTATTCCCATCATACTACCAACTGGTTTCATATCAAAATCCGAATATCCTTTTACAAAATTCGACATATAATCTAAATATTCATTTTCTGTACCACATACTCCACACTTAAATAGTTTTTTTTGAATTTTCATCTTCTTTATCTCCTTAAAAAAATTTATTAATTTTATTTTTTTTACTAATTTTTCAAAAATGATAAAACTCTAATGATAAATATACCATATTAATCCCAAAATCATAACTGCAATTAAATTAAGTATTATTGCAAAACCAAATAAATATATAATCTCTCTTAATATAAAGTTATTAATTTTTGAATCTTGAGGATTGTGAATTTTATATCGTACTTTAATGTCTTTCTTTTTAACATAATATATATATTCATCTTTAAAGAATTTTCTATTAGATTTTGTTTTTATGTACTTGTAAAGCAAATTACTTATTTCAAAATCATCAATCATTGAACTTATATATTTTTTATTGTTTACAATGTAAGAATATGTTATTGTAGTATCAAATTTTTTATGTGTTGTAATGTCAGGCTTTAAATTTCTTATTTTATTAATTCGTATAATTTCCCCATCTACAATACTTGTGTCTTTATGAATTAGGTATAACATAAAATTAAACAATATAATAATTATTAATAAACATACTATATATAGCATATCATTTTCTCCTTGTATATCATTTTATTTTAATTATCTTTTTCAAGTTTTTGCATATCTTGTTGATGTATTGTTGTTTTTTCCATATTTTTTATTGCATGTACTTGTTCATTTATAGTACCACTTCTCGTTATTTCCTCTGTTTCTTCAATAGCACTTTCTAGTAAAGTGCTTGTGTTTTTTTCTCTTTTGTCTACTACTCCATTCTCACTAAATTCGAAAAATTCTCCAATATTTTCTTCGCAAGTTGCAATTTCCATAAATGTATCTATAACACTTTGAACTCTTGAATAAAGTTCTCCTATTGTTTCATTATCTTGTTCTCCTATTAATGATACTAAGCAATCTTCATTCAATTCATCACATACTACACCGTTTTACATTTTGGAATCTGCTTTTCCATCTTTCAAAGTCTTCTGGATAGTTTCCTCCTATAGATATATCTATTTTTCCTGTTGGTTTATATGTTATTCCTATATCATTATTGTCATCAATTTTTAGTCCTTTAGGTCTCAATTGTTTTGATATTGCTATTTGTTTTTCCGACATTTCTGCTGTTTTGGAATTTAATATATAAGTATCAATTATTTTCTTTTCATTTTCACTTAAACCTATATATTCTTTTTCTTCTATTGCTTGAACCGTCTGTTGTATTATTTGTATTTCAAAATCTAATAACTCTTCCCTCGGTTTATCGAGTAATATATCTATATATTTATTGTATAATTGTGATGCATCTCCAACTAAACTATCTGCAAATTCACTATTTTGGCTTTGCTCCTCTTTTGAGGAATTAGTTATTTGTTCTATTGTTTTATATCTATCATATATTTCTTCATCACTTCTAATCTTGATTTTTCCATCTTCAGCAATATAAAAGCCACCCGATATTATTGTTTCAATCACTTTACTTGGTTTATAATTATTTGTTTTTTCATTAAACAAAGAAAACTGCTCTGGATTGCTTGATATATTAATAAATGTAGATAAACTGGTAAATCTACTAATACCACAATTTATTGTGTTTTGAGGGGATTGACAAACACTCATAATTCTTGAAAATTCTTCTAATGTGAATTCAATATCACTTTTCCCATCAAAAATATTATTCACTACAAAGTTAATCGCTCGGTCTCTGCCTTCCAAATTGTGTTCAATTTGATATGCTATGCTATGAGAGTGTCCTGCATCATTTTCTGGAAAATCTCTTAATGGTAAATCATTTTGTATAAAAAAATTTTTTACTCCTTGCGAAATATCTCCTTCACAAATAACAAAATTATAGTTTTCTCTTTCTTCTTGTGGTATTAACTCCAAACTCTCTTTTGAAATTATAATAATTGCACTATCACTTAACTCTACGCTTCCCCAAGTATATGAATCTCCTCCAAAAGATAAAAATTGCTCTTTGTGTTCGGCAAAAGGCTCTATAATTGCCATTTGTTTTCCATCCCAATTTCCTGCTCCATCTCCTGGATTTTCAACCACTGAATTTATTGAAAAATGTACTGTATGTCTATGTGCTGGAACAATAACATCTTTTTCTTAATCACCTAGAAATGTAGTTAGTTTTTTTCCATCCATATCTACTCTATAAATCCTATTTCCATCATAATTTGAAAGTATTTTATGTCCTTTAGGAAAGAAATTTGTCAGATGCACCATATATAATTTATCTTTATCATATCCTAGAATCTTTTCCATTAACTAATGCTCCTTTACTACAACATTGTTATTATATTCTTTAATTACATTTTCTTACTAACATTTTAATTCTCCAATTTATTTAAATTTAAATATATTTCTTATGAAATTCTTAAGTCTGACGAATATATTGTCTTTTTTATATTCTTCCATAGCCATATTATCTTGTATTTCTTCAGATGATATTTCATTTTCAATTTGTTCTTGTTTCTGTTTAGTTTTAAATACATCCTCTGGGTTATACATTTCTCTTAATTTCTGTTGATGTTTTATTTCATTATCAGAATATATCTTTTTTAATCTTTGCTTTTCTTCTTCATCTTCGCACCAATATTGTAAATTTAGCATAGCAATTAAAGCCAAAGTTTCTTCTTTTAAATTCTGTTCCTTAATTGGTATATTAGGATCTATAGTTTTTGTATACGTATTATCTTTTTTTCTTTTAAAAAATTCTCTTAATTTTTTAGGCACTTTATTTCTGTTGTATTCATCTAATAATTCTATGAAATTGTCTATTTCTGTATATGCTTGTCTTGTGCTTACTGATAACATAATAATCCTCGCTTTCTACTACTTATCTATTTTCATTGTCATCATTTTCATCTAAAGCATTCTCCTGTGTTCTTTCCTGTTCTACTTCTTTTCTAATCGCAATTACTTGGTCATTTATTTTTTCAGTTCTTGTACTTGTTTCGGTTGCTTCTATTGCACTCTCTAAAAGTATTGATTTTCCTTTTTCTTGTTCAACTTCTGAATAAGAATATGCTCCTGCATATCTTGTATGTGCAACTTCTCTATCTATTCCATCGCTGTATGTTTTTTCATTAGTTCTCTGTAAATTATGGTCTAGTGTATCACTTGTAGACCAATATGTAACTCCCTCTAATTCAACTCCTGTTTCTTTTATTGCATTTTCAATTTGTTGCATTCTCATAGATTTAAAATCTGCTATACTTTCAATAGTAATACCACCTTTTCCTAATTTACTATTTATAATTTGCACTAAATCATCTTCCGAACGAATTTTACCTTTTTCATCAAACATAAATCTTTCTGGTAAACACATATCAAATTCTGTTATTTGAACATTTACACCTGCTTCTTTTAAATCTTCAAAACATTGTCTTATTGATTCAATATCTTGTGTCATTTCTATATGCATTTGAGTTCCAATAGTATCAATTAATCCTGGAGATAATTCATTCATTTGTTGTAATTGTTCTAATACTGCTTTTCTTCTTTCTGGATTTTCTAAAAAAGGCTCATTATATACATAAGTTACACCTTCTGGCTTATTTTCTTGTGCATATTGAAAAATTCCTACTAATTCTTCATTAGAAATTCCGTATAACTCTTGCCACATATTCCTATAAGGCTCATCAAAAGAAATAATTTCATTAAATAAATCAACAGATGAAATTACTCCTTTTCCATCAATTTGATGAGTCTGGTTATATTCTGAAATAAAATCTACAGATTTCTTTACATAGGCTTTCAATTCGCTTATTACTTCTTCTTTTGATTTTCCTATTAAATGTTCTTCCATTGTTTGCTTATCTAACAATGTATGATATCTTGCATTCATTCCATTTTTATAGCAAAAATCTAATCCTCTTTGTGCATAGTAAAAATCATACTTTTGCATATTAGGTACATTTTCATTATATGACTTATTTGTTACATCATAATATCTTCCAGAAGCCACTAATATGGTATTATGATTTTTTAAGCTATCATTTATTGCACTTATTTCTTCATAACTAACCTCTGTCATTTGATCTCTTTCAGAAGCAATAAATCTATGTTGTTTTTCAGCAAATTCTGAATATTCATCTCGATGTTCTTCTAATACTTTTTGTCTTATTTCATCATTTACCATATTTTTTATTATAGACTTAACATACTTTTCAGGATATTTTTCTAGTAATTGTTCTTTTATTTCAGCATATTTCTTATCTTTTGATATAGAAATATACTCATCTATTTCTCCTTCTGGTATTCCAGAATGTTGCAGTGCTGATTCCAAAACACTATTTCTATCTTCTATGCTTTGTTTTAGTGGTATTATACTTTCTTTATACTTTTCAAATAAATCTTTCTTTATATCTTCAATATTCTGTTCATTCCAATTTGCAATGTTTTCTTCTGAAATGTCTAATTGTGAGCAATTTTTCGCAAATTCTTTTAATTCTTCTATGCTTTTACATTGAATAATACTTAATAATTCTATCGTTTCTGAATTTAAGTATATTCCATTTATTGAAGCATCTAATCCCAATGAAAATTCTTTCATCTATTATTCATCTCCTGTTATACTGAATAATTTACTATACAAGTGCTTCCCTTATATTATCTTTATTTTTCATAGTCTAATTCCGTATTTTAAATTACATTTCAAGTCCATTACCTTTTCTTTTTTGGCTTCTATTATCTTGCTCATTTCTATAATCTACTATTGCTTGATTTCTTTGCCTTTCATTTTCTTCAAGTAATCTTTGTTCTTCTTGTGATAATCCACCTTGTCTGCTTCTATTAAATATTGCTCTTGACCTATTCTGACTCTTTATATCCATCTCTTGACTCTGTTTCTCTCTTGTTGCAATTTTGCTACCCCATATTCCTTTTTTTACTTCTCCAATTCCTATTTCTTGCTCTATTGCTTGTCCCTTTGCTTGTTCTTCTCCTTTTTGAGTTCTTGATGGTCTAATTATTTCTCCAAATTCGTTTATTTCAAATTCCGATTCTGTCCTTGCATCTTCTTGTCTAAAATCTGGAATTTGTTTCATTACATCTTCAACTTCACTCTCTACCATACTATCTTCCATTGAGTAATCATATATAACCTCACTTGTAGATTTTGCTAATTTATTTTCCATTCTTGCATCATCATTTTGCATTTTATAAAAATCATATACTATTTTCAAACTTGCTGGATTAAATAATAAATTTCTTGCTATTTCTTCAGAGTGTTTATATTTATCTTCAGATATTGTTTTATATATTTTTTCTGTATCAATAGTTCCATTTTCTCTCATTGATTTTCCAACTAATTCTCCAAGTTTGTTAAATATTCTTTCACTTGGCTCATTAAATGCGTATGTAATTCCTTTTATTTCTTCATCTGCTAGCCACTTTGTACCACCTGCTACTCCTCCCCATATTGCTGCAAATTTTCCCATTGTTTTAATTTGTGGATCAGTTATTTCTTTTCCTGTTTTTCTATCTTTAACATAAAGTTGGCTGTAATTATCATTTTTATAAAATATATCAAATTTTTGATATATATTTTTTAAATCTTGAAAACTTATCTTTTCTCCTTTTTGAGTTCTAACCGCTTCTAATGGAACATTTTCCCCACTTTCACATTCTTCAAGTGAACTTAAAATCGTATATCCATTTTCTTTTGCCATAACTTTTACAGCAGATAGTGATTTTTTTCTATCTAACGCTGTTTTTTCCCCATCTCCAAAACTCAAATCACTATCTTGTTCTAAATTATCACATACTCTTTTTACATTATTTCCAAACGCTTCTTTTGAATATCCTTTTTCTTTAAAATATATTTGCGATAATACTTTTTCTTTTAAGTTTTCATCTTCAATAATAAATGGATTATTTCCTGTTGTTTGTATAGTTCCATCCTCTGATATATTCACTAACTTACTGCAATCTTGTGATTTATAGATATCTATAACAAATTGTTTTTCTTTCTCTGTTTGTTTCACTCCTTTATTTATCCATTTTATCTGTTCTTCCAGTTCTTTTGGTGTCATATTTGAATATCTTACAATAGTATCAGATATTTTTCTTAAAACTTCTGGCTCATCTTTCAATGAATCAAATATATCGTGCAAATATTTTCCGTTGCTCATCTTTTGAAAAACTTTTTAGTTTTGGTATTACTATTTCAGCACATACTTTATCATATACCAAATCTAGCATTTTTTCTCGTATTGGTTGCATTATAGTTTGATAATATTTATCTCTATTATCTTTTGGTACATCAGTATACATATAATATGTAGAAGTTAAATACTTGTTTATATCACTATAAAAATCGCCGTTTTGTGATAATCCATTACAAGCATTTTCTAATGCTTTTGAATGATTAAAATAAGCATCTAAACTAACATTTTCTCCAAATGTTACATCTAAAATCTTTGCTACCTTTTTGTAATCTTTATATTTGTTATCAGAATTAGGACTAACTGTATATCCCCAAATTTTCTCTGTGAACATCTGTGTCATCCCCTCATTTAGCCCTCTATTTTGGTCTGTTTCTCTAATTCCTGTTTGTCCATTAAATCTAGCACCAGAATGTATCAATTCGTGTGTTAGTTGTGTTCTTATAAGTTTTTTAACATTTCCATCAATTCCTATTGGATTATCATTTTCATCTAATTCTGCAAAACTTTTATCAATCATTATTTCATTTGGTCTATTAGGTTTTTCGGAACGGCTTTGCATTCTTGCTCCACCATTCTCGATTGAATTTTCAACATATAGTCCTGCAACTTTATCTAAATTTTTTCTTATAAAATCTGCATTTTCAAATCCTTTATTCCATAAATAATTTTGTATTTTATCTTTTAATTGTTCTAAAACTCTTTTGTCCATTTCTTTTCTATAAATACCCATAAACTACTCCTAATTCTTTTTGAAAAATTTTGTAATCTTTTCTAAAATTCTTTTAAATATCCCCTGCTTTTTATATTCCACAAGTGATATACTTTGTGCTTCATCAGTATTATCACTACTTAACTCATTATTTTTTCTATTTTTAAATAAATTGTCTGGATTATATTTTTCCTCTAACTCTCTCTTTTCTTCTTCATTTTTAGCCATTTCATCTATAAACATTTGCTTTTCTTCTTCACTATCACACCAATAATTTATATTTAATATTGCTAATAATACCATTGTTTCTCTTTTTAAATTCTGTTCTGTTAGTAGCTTTCCAATTTCTATTTTAGGATTATAATCTGGCATTTTTTCTTCTTTAAAGAAACTTCTTATTTTTTCTGGTACACGTTCTCTATACTCTTTTTCTAATAAATTCAATATTTCATCTACTTCTGCATAGGCTAACATATTATCCTTTAACATTTGTACTCCTCCATAATTATTTTGTATGTATTTATCCAATATAATTTATATCATTTTTGACGTTTTTTATCAATAGATTTGCAAGAAAAAATTTATACTTTTTTTCATATTTTTATTCTTATTTTTCTAAAAAAATAGAATAGTATAAAATATACTACTCTACATTTATTCTATCATCTATTATATGTTTTATTTTTTCTTCATTATTAAGCATAACATCAATATTTTTAGGATGTATTTTATATCTTTTTAATTCACTTATTTTTATCCATTTAAAATTTATCCAATCCGTTTCTATGCTTTTAAAACTCTCATCACTTATTTCTCCATTATACAAACTTTCATAGATTAAAGTTATCTGATGAACATTAAGTCCTTTGTCTTCTAATATTTCCTCGCTTACTCCTATTAAATTATATTCTAAATTATCATAACCTAATTCTTCTTTAATTTCTCTCTTTATAGCATTTTTACTCTGTTCTAATTCTTGTACTTTTCCCCCTGGCAACATATAATAATCTCTATCGTCTCCATAAAATAATAATATTCTTGATTTGTCTGAATTATATATTATATCCGATGTTCTATATATAAATTGAAATTTATCGTTTTTATATTTTATATCCATTTTTTTACTCCTATCTAATTTATACTATAACTTTTTATCATCTTCTTGTTCCTTGTTTTTTGACTTTTTCCTTGAAAAATGGTATAATTAAAGGTGAATAACACGCTTTACTCCATTTTTCATAAAGAGTGTTAGCAACCAATAGTAAAAATAATTTTTTTGGAGGTAAATTATGCTTAAAGAAAACATCGATTATGAAAGACTTTGCAACGCAATCGGAATTACTGATGGTATTAGAGAGTGCTTAGAAGCGTCTGAGTGCATTTCCACTTTGGTAGATGATGTTCACACTTATTCCAATTATGATGAAATTGCTATGGATTGTAAAGACAGAAACTCCACTATGGAAAATCCCAAGGATTTTTATGGTACTCGCATTCTTAAAGCTCTCGACTTTGTTTTTTTTGGCAAATCCAAAGAAGAAATTGCTGTTGCCCTTTCTGGAATTACAACTGAATAAGCATAAGTAAAAAAGATTTATCTTTTTCCATCTCATTTATAGAGGTGGTTTTCTTTTATAATGTATGTTTTATAATTCTCAATTTATAATTATTTCTTTCATCATATGATTTTCAAATATATAATGTTTATTGCATAATTCTCTTAATTTTTGCCTATGCGTCACTATAACATATGTTTTATCACTTAAATATTTTGCAATCATATTCGTAATTTTTTCTTCAGATAAAACATCTAAATTTGAAGTAGGCTCATCAAAGAAATATAAGTCTTTATCTATTAAAATTCCTCTAATTAAATTTAACCTTTGTTTTTGCCCTGCCGATAATTTTATTCCTCTTTCTCCTACCATTGTATCAAGTCCCTGTGGTAATTCTTTATACCATTCATTTAATCCTGCTTCTTTTATTAACTCTAATATTTTTTCATCTGATATATCTTTCCCTAAACACAAGTTATCTCTTATACTTAAATCAAATAAATCAACTTCTTGTGATACAAAAACTAAATCTAATCTTGTATCTTTCATTTGTTTATTATTTATCGACATTGTTCCATTGTCTAAAGGATATAGCCCTGCAAGTATATTCATTATAGTTGTTTTTCCTTGTCCAGATTCTCCCATTATGCTTATTTTTTCGCCCTTTTTCAATATGAATTCTGGTATTTTTATCTTAGTAGAGCCTTTTGTATAAGAGAATATAATATTTTGTAATTTTATCTCATTAAAATCTTTTAATACTTTTATTTCTTTACTATATTTAAAATATTCATCTAATTGTTTTTTTGATGTTTTAAATCTTTCACTTATATCAATCAATCTAACTAAACTATTTAAATTTGAGTATAATTTTCCCAACGCTGTTATAAAGAATAATATATATGGAAGTGCATCTTCTCCATTCTTGGTCATCATAATAGCAACAATTAAAATAACTAAATATAGCAAATCCATTAAACCTGTAAATACACCATTTGCTGATGACCTTTTTCTCTCATTTAGTTTTGTTGCCTTCAAGTATTCATTTGAATTTTCTGCAATTTTATTTTCACAGAAATCTCCAATATTTAATTTTCTTACAGCTATGATATTTTGAATAAAATCAATAAGTTTTGCATTATATTTTGAAGATGCTTCATTTGTATTTTTTTGATATTTTTGCATGTTTTTAATCATTTTATATTTTGAAAATACTGCTAATGCAGATATTATAATACATATCAAACCAGTAAAAACTGACTCTTTACAAATCATTATAAGTATTGATATTCCACCTATTATCAATGGAATTACACTTATTTCAAACTGCCAAGTCATTTCAAAGAAATAGTTTGAAACATTTGTTATTAACTTATGTATATATCCTGTATGAATATTTGAAATTTGTTCCATAGTCATAGATTGCAATTTTCTAAAATAGTATTTTTCTATTGCTGTTTGAGTTTTGATTTCGTTTATATTATCTATATATGAACCAATTTTTCCAGTAATTAATTTTATCAATTCAATAGACATTAATACTATTGTTAAAATAACCAGTTTATTCAATAATAATGGGCTTGTACCGAAATAAGATAATGCAAAAGACTCCCCATAATCTGCAATAGAATATATTGTATTAACTATAATAGACCATATAAATAGTTTTTTTGCTACTATCTTTAATAATTCTTTCATTTATCTTTCTCCTCTTTGTCTAATGTACCAATCATCTATTTCTCTTTCTATATCTTTGCTTTTATTAGAATTTGTTTTATTATTTATTTCTGTTGCTTTAACTAGAATATTTTGACTTTTATAAAACTCTTTTGTAATAACTGCATTTGGATATTTTTGTTTTAATTTATACATATATTCTTTTATATGTTCTTCCATATTTTCTTTACAATTATAATCTTCCAGCATAAATATTTTAGATTCTAATTCTCTTTCCAACTTTGCTCCTCCATAATTAAAATTCTTGTGTGTTTCTATACAATATATTTTATATCATTTTTATTGCTTTTTATCAATAGATTAATAAGAAAAAACTATTGTCCTTATGATTCCTCATTTTTTAAAGAATTTAAAATTTTTTAGATTTTTTTCAAAAAAGTGTGTACATTTTTTTAATTTTAGTGTATAAATTAAGTATGAGAAAGAATAATATATATTATAAATACTATTTATTTAATGGGTCTGAAATAGTTTACTAGATTAGGACCTGACCCGCACTGAACGCCAAGCGTCAGTAAAAGCCATTCATGCGAATGGCTTTTAAAGTTTATTTTATTTTCCAGTATCCTTTTTTATCAGATCCAACACGTTCAATATAGTTTTTATTTTTTAATGTTTTTATGTTCAAAGTTATTGTTGATCGAGATAAATTCAACTTATCTGCCATGATTTTTTGTGTTATCTTAGGATTTTCTTTCATTAATTCAATTATTCTAAGTTGTGTTTGATTCAAATTTTCTGTATAGTTTTCTGTATAATTTTCTGTATAGTTTTCTGTATAGTTCTGTATAATATCATGCTTATTTTCTTTTCTGAAAATAACTTTAAAATCTCCTCTTAAAGATACAAATTCAGGTTGAGGTAATCCCATCTTTTTCATTTCTTCTCTCATTGTAGCAATACCAGTATGTCTATTTTCAATGATATTTCCCCTTTCTTCAAGCAATCTAACAATATTTTTGTTTCTTGCTTCTAGCATCATATCAGTACCCAAATTTTCTATTCTATTATTACCATATAAATCTCCTGGATTAATTATTTCAATTCTATCATTATATATTTGAACATAAATATATGCACTTTCTCTACTTATACTTATAGTCCCTGTGTATTAAAGCATTTGCAACAGCCTCTCTTAACGCTTTCATTGGATATTCTGGTATATCCTCTCTTTTTCCATTATTGTCTATAATTACTTTTGTACCAATATTTCTTCTAATAAAAGCTAAAGTTTGATCTAACATTTCATCTAATGTTCCCTCAACTCTTTTATTGTCATCAAATCTTTGTCCCATTTCACCCACATCGCCTAATTTTATACCTGGAACTACAATACACGCAACAAATAGTTGTTGTAAAAAAGCTTGTGGATATTCTCCAAACATCATAATTCCAGATAGTGTTGGATAAATTGTGCCTGTACTATTATCTATAATACCACTCAATTTTAATATTTTTTCATCAGAAAATTTTGCAAAGTTTGGTTTATCTCTCTTAACTTTTTCTAAATATGCATTTATTTTTTCTTTATCTAAATCATCTATTGTTGCTCGTTTAATAGGTCTTAAATCTTCTTGAATTCCATCTTTATAACTTTGTAGACAATATATTTCATATTCTGTCATAGGCTCGTCTGAATCTCCTATTCTTATATATGAACCTTTATGCATACCAGCATTTTTATTATAACACGGTTTTTGATTTTGTGGAATTTCATATATTTTTACTGCTAACAATTTTTTTCCATTATAAATAATAGGTAAAAATTCTGGTCTTATTTTAGGCTCCATTACATTAGTACATAATGCTGTAACTTGCTTTTGCAAATCATTTACATCATATACGTCTTGTTCTATGAAATTATTATTCTCATTTATTCCAAATATTATAATTCCACCATATTTATTTGAAAATCCAGAAATTGTATCATAACATTTTTTTGGAAAATCAATTTCTGCGGTTTTAGCTTCAATTCTATCAGTTTCTGTTTGATATTTTTGCATATATTTTATTGCATCAATTACTTCTTGTTCTGTCATATATTTTCCTCCTTCTAATTAAAAAGACTCATTTGTCCAGTTTCTTCTTTTAATAGTATCTGCTTCGTATTAGAAAAGAAGTTTCCATTTGCTAATAGTTTATCAAAATCTATTACATCAGAATAATATTCTTTTATTTCTTCTCGTAAGCTTTCTCTGGAGGTCATAGGAAAAAAACTAATACTTTGCCTATTAAAATAATGATAATGACTGTTTTTCTTCGCTGGAACACTTTCTTTATCAAAAGCAACTTATATTTTATAAGGTGCTTCAAAAGAAAATACACATTTTGCTTTTTCACTTTCTAATCTTCTCATATATTCATCAGTATTGCCTATCATTGTTGTAAGGTTTGATAATGTCAAATCTTATTGCTTTCTATATTTTCTTACATTTTTCTAATAGTATCATAAATACTTTTACTAAAATAAACTCTTTTCATCTCTAACTCCTTATATTATATATTTTAGAATAATAACAAATTTGATTCTGTGCACTATATGTTATAATCAAAAAAATAATTATTTTAAAAGAAAATATAAATAAATTGAAAAAAATAATTTAATTTTGTAAAAAAATGTAGATTTATATAAAAAAATATGATATAA
This sequence comes from uncultured Clostridium sp., assembly GCA_946548575.1. GTDB lineage: Bacteria > Bacillota > Clostridia > TANB77 > CAG-508 > CAG-269. The sequence continues at coordinate 17,015 of CAMNPT010000004.1, forward strand.
ATAAATTAAATTTTTATAAAAGGGGGAAATAAAAATGGGAATTGCTTCAATGATATTAGGAATATTAAGTTTTTTAATTTCATTTACTTTGTTTGCTGATTTATCTTTAATACTAGGTGTATTAAGTGCTGTATTAGGAATAATAGCAATTGTAAAGAAAAATGGAAAAGGTTTTGGGATTGCAGGTGTCGTTCTTTCAGTATTGGCAATAATAATTTTATTTAGTAATCCGACAAATACAGATGGTCAAACAGGAACAGGAATTACAACAGATAGTGGCAATGGAAATCCATCTAGGGTTAGTGTTTCAACACAAAATGTAGTAATAGAAAAAGTAGGTATAACAAAAGCAGGCGATTTTGTTATAAAAGTAACGAATAATAATGATGGAGCTGTATGTTTAAGTTCTATCTCTACTGTATATAAAGATACTAGTGGTAATTTTATGGAAAAAGTTGAAGCAGGTGATGGTTTTATATGTATTCCAGCAAAATCTTCTACATTAGCATATAATTGGGGGTATGATAAAGACTTTACAAAGTATCCAAATTATGAATTTTCATGTGAATTAGCAAATATTTCAGATAGTTTTGTGTATGATAATATTGATATAACTTCTAATAATACAGGAAAACAGATTGCTGTAACTCTAAAAAATAATACAGATAAAACTATAAATGATTGTAGAGTACTTGTTGCTTATTATCAAAATAATGAAATTGTTGGAGTTGAAACAGGATATTCTAGTGATACAACTTCAGCAGGTGCTAGTGCTTATATCAATGTTGATTATCCAGATGATTCAAATTATAAAGAAGTTTCATTTGATAAATATGAGGTTTATTACATAAATGCAGGAATATAGTATAATACTTAAATGTAAATAAAAATATATATAAACTAGAGAAAAAATCTCTAGTTTTTTAAAATATAATATCAAATAGTAATGTAAATATGCTTTTTTGTGTATTTTTAAAATATAGATTTTATCAGTGTTTGATGAATATTCCTATAAGAACACTCCAACCAATCAAGAAAAACAGAGATTTCAAATTTCTCTGTTTTTTTGTTTCATTAGAATTGTAAATTACTTAAATATAGCAATTGAAATTTTTGACAATTTTATGTAAATATAGTATAATTATAAGTGATGTAACTCTTTGAATTACTCCGTTACATCAGTAGCTATATCAACAATAGGACGCGTTATTACGCAAGGAGGAATCATCAATGGCAAAATTTAAAAACGAAGGCTACTGCCCTAGCATCTGGGTCCCAAAAACATGGGATGAAAACACGGACAAGCGCCTAATCGGGCTTTGGTATCTCGTTGGAGATTCCATTGTTTACGAGATGGCAGACGAGTACAATTACCCTCTGGACACTACAGCCTGTGACGAGATTTTTGGTGCGGACGTCATTGCTTACGATGTGCTTTCTGCCATCGTCAAGAAAAACGTTGCAGCCGATAAAATCAAGGTACGCCAGCTGCACAACGGAGCGTATAACACTCAGAAGATTTCTGATATTCAGAAGATTCTTCGTAAATCCATTAATCCCCTGCTAATTGTCCATGTAGGAAGTAACTTCATTGTTGTCCTAGCAGACGCCGAGTATGGACTGGACGTATGGGTTTGGGACCTTCGCACTGTCTTGTAAAACACAATCCATAAAAAAAGAAAAATGTATTTTCTTTTCCTCGAAAGAGGTTTTTCTTTTTTTATTTATTTTATTGAAATTATATCCTAACCTTACTTCAATTTACTCTCACCTGTACTATAATTTATAGTCACTCCTGGTTGAACATTATATACATAAACATTAAAACAAACTCCCTGTCCTTCATCTTCTACAGAATATCCTTCCATTTGTACACCACTTGCTACAAGATTATTATTTTTAAATATTGGTGTAACTCTATATAAAACATGATTCCTCTTATTTGTTTTTATATATGTAGCTACTTCATCCTCAAATGGTAACATTCCTTGTACATTCATATATCTTGTACCTGTTATTAGATTTTTTTCATTTGCATTTTCTCCTGCAAGTTGGTATCCAATTAAATGACAACGATTATATAAATAATTTCCATCCACTAAACCTTCATATTTCGTTGTTTTCCAACCTGATGGTTTTATCATATTTATAGCCCCTCTTTTTTCCCCTTCTTTTGGCATAATTTGTTTACAAATATTTGCAAATGCTACTCCACATCTACCATATTCATCTAGTTCGCTATACTTTTCAAATACTTCTGTTGACACTTCATTTTTTGTAAATTGTGGTTTATTTTCATTTAAAATAACATACGGACTATCTTTATATTTTGGTATACTATCTAAATCAAATGAAGCTGTGTTATATGTAATTGTAGAACTTTCGGTTGTTCCTTGACTTATGCTATTTGTAAAATAACTATATATTTCTGCAATAGCAATTATTATAATTAAAATTAATATACTTGTTAGTGTATTTTTAATTTGTCTATTTAATTTTGTATTTCTTTTTTTACTCATCTGTTGTTCCCCTCTTTTTTATTCTTCGTTTTCTTCTTGTTCCAATATATCATATCCATATTTAGAATACAACACATATTTTCCATTCTTATATTGAAGCATTGCTCCTTCTTTTGCCACTTCTATTAGATCTTCTGGAAGTTCTGTTTCTTCAAATTCTTCTTTCGCTTTTTCAGTAAAATCCCATAAATATACTATTCCATTTCTATCTTCTGTAACTAAGTATAGATGCCCCTCTTTTCTATTCTCTTCCAATGTAAATCTCCCCTTATAATTCTATTCTATCTTTGAATTTGTCTTTTATTAAATATTTCAGCTTTTTATTTTCTTCTTTTTCCAATCTTGGATCATCTAATAATATTTTTGTTGCAACACTTTGAACTTGCTTTAAGGTTTCTATATCTTCGAATAAATTTGCAATTTTAAATTCTGGAAGCCCATGTTGCATAGTTCCGAAAAAATCTCCTGAGCCTCTTAATTCAAGATCTTTTTCAGATATTATAAATCCATCATTTGTTTCACACATTATCTTCATTCTTTCTTTTACATTTTCGCCTTTACCTTCAAATTTTAAAATACAAAAGGATTTATACTCTCCTCTTCCTACTCTACCTCTTAATTGATGAAGTGCAGCTAATCCAAATCTTTCTGCATTCTCAATCACCATTATATTTGCATTTGGAACATCTACACCAACCTCTATAACTGTAGTCGATATTAAAATATCTATTTCTTTATTTTTAAATCTTTTCATTATTGCATCTTTATCTTTTTGTTTCATCTTTCCATGTATATATTCAACCTTAAATTGAGGAAAAATCTCTTTACTATATGTTTCATATAATTTCTCTACAGATTTCAAATCTAATTCTTCATTTTCTTCTACTAAAGGACACACTATATATGCTTGTCTCCCCTCTGTTATTTGTTTCCAAATAAAACTATTTACCCTTTCTGTCATTCTTTTTCCAACTGCATAAGTTTCTATTTTCTTTCTGTTAGGTGGAAGTTCATCTATTATAGAAATATCCAAATCACCATATAAAATTAATGCTAATGTACGTGGAATTGGTGTTGCTGTCATTACTAAAACATCAGGATTTTTACCTTTTTTAGCTATTTTTCCTCTCTGCCTTACTCCAAATCTATGTTGTTCATCTGTTACAACTAATCCTAAATTTTTAAATTTTACATTATCTTCTATAATTGCGTGTGTACCAATTAAAATATCTATTTCACCTTTTTCAAGTCTTTCCAATATTGCTTCTTTGTTCTTTTTCGTAATTCCTGATATTAATAATTCACACTTTATATCTAATTTTTCCAATATATTTTTAAAATTTTCCAAATGCTGTGTAGCAAGTATTGCTGTTGGAGCCATTATTGCTGCTTGAAATCCACTTTTTACAGCTTTATATGCTGCACACATTGCAACAATAGTTTTACCAGAGCCAACATCACCTTGTAACAATCTATTCATAGGCTTATCAATTTCCATATTGTGATCAATTTCCTCTAAAACCCTAAGCTGAGCCTTTGTTAAATTAAATGGTAGTGTATTTATAACATCACTCATTTTAGCATCTTTACTAAATTTAATTCCTTTTTCTTCATTTATATAATTATTTTTTAATTGTAATAAAGCTAATTGAACAGCAAGCAATTCTTCAAAAACCAAACGATTTCTTGCTATATTAAAGTCTTTGAATTCATCTGGAAAATGAATATGTTTTGTAGCCTCATTTATGTCTTCTAAATTATATTCTTTTAATAAATATTCTGGAAGTGTTTCTGGTAGTTTTTCATAAACCTCTGTAATACCAGCTTCCATAATTTTTCTAATACTATTTTGTGATAAACTATATGTAAGTGGATAAATTGGAATAATTCTACCAGTATTTTGTGTTTTTTCAAAATCATCAAAAACAGGGGCAGTAAAAAATACTTTACCACCCTTTTTTGTTACCTTTCCAAAAAACTTATATTTTTCGCCAACTTTAAACTTATCTTTTAAATATGGTTGATTAAACCAGGTTATAGTACATGTCCCAGTTTCATCTCTTACAATAAGCCTTTGCATAGTTTTTCCCTTTAGCCTTACATTAGTCATCCTATTACAAACAACAGCTTCTATTAAAACCTCTTCTCCATCTTCACACTCATATAGAAATTTTGGCTTATTTCTATCTTCATAAGTTCTTGGATAATATGTAATTAAATCTTTTAATGTAAAAATACCTAATTTATTTAGTAAAATCTCTCTATTTGGCCCAACACCTTTTATATATTTTACACTCTTTTCTAAATCTAACATTTTTCTCCTCTGAACCATCAACCAAAGGGACGGTCCTTTTGGTTGAAATTTTTTAATTTATTTTAAATAATTTAAAATCTAACGCATCACAACTCACTAGTTTAAAATCAATTCCAAAATATTCTCCTTCAACTGCTTCCTTTATTGCAGTGCTATGCAAATGTCCATAATAACATTTTTTTATGTTATTATTTTTCATAATTCTAACAAATTCTGTCATTTCATTTTGATTTATATTACTTTTAGTAAGGGGTGGATAGTGCATAAATGCAATTATTTCTTTATCTTCTCCATATCTTTTTATTGCATCTTCTATAGATATTTCTAATCTTATTGATTCTCTATTTATCATTTTTTTGTCTTCTTCGCTCTCAGTTATATTCCATCCTCTTGTTCCTACAATTATTTGATTTTCATATTTATAAGAATTATTGTATAAAAAATCTATATTTTTTATATCTTTTTCTATTAAAAAATTTCTCATACTTTTTAAAGTTCCCCACCAATAATCGTGATTTCCTTTTAATAGTAGTTTTTTTCCTGGCAAATCATTTAAATATTTAAAATCTTCATCCGAATCTTCTAAATACATTGCCCAAGAAAAATCACCTGGTAGTATTACTAAGTCATCTTCTTTTACTTTTTCTAACCAATCCTGTTTTATCTTTATTTCATGATTTTCCCAGTTTTCGCCAAATATACTCATTGGCTTATTTTCTTTGAATGATAGGTGTAAATCACCAATTGTGTATATTGACATTTTTATTATCTCCCTTCTTCATTTCACATCTGTCTTAAAAAATATTATATTTCAAAATGTCCTATTCCTAGCTGGACATTTGGCATAGCATTTAGGTCTAAAGTGTCTCTTTTTCCCGCTAAAAAATTATAATATCCTGCAGATGCTATCATAGCTGCATTGTCCGTACATAATTTTAAATCTGGCATAAAAACATGAATTCCTTCTTTCTCTAGTTGTAAGAAAGCATGTCTTATATATGAATTTGCTGATACCCCTCCTGCAAGTGTTATTTTTTTTATTTTTGTTTGTTTTATTGCTTTTTTTACATTTTCCATTAGTGTATCAGTTACATTTTTTTGAAAACTTGCACATAAATCTGCTCTATTTATATTTGGGTTTTTATGATGTATGTTTATTACAGCTGTTTTTATTCCACTAAAGCTAAAATCAAGTGTTTCTCCTTCAAAATGAGTTTTTGGTAATTCTATGTTTGGCTGTCCATCTAATGCTAATTTATCTACTTTTGGTCCTCCTGGATATCCTAATCCAATTACTCTTGCTACTTTATCAAATGCTTCTCCTATTGCATCATCTCTAGTTTTTCCAAGAACATCAAATTCTGTATAATCTTTTACATGTACAATTTGTGTATTTCCTCCTGACATCATTACACATAGAAATGGTGGTTCTAAATCTTTATATGTAATATAATTTGCAGCAATATGACCTTCTATATGATTAACTCCTACAAGTGGTTTTTGAGTAGCATAACTTAGTGCTTTTGCATAAGATAAACCTACTAATAAAGCTCCTACTAAACCAGGTCCATAAGTTGGTGTTATGGCATCTATTTCTTTAAATGTAATGTTTGCATCTTTTAATGCTTTTTTTGTAACTCGAGAAATAGCCTCTATATGATTTCTAGAGGCTATTTCTGGCACAACTCCACCATATTTTTCATGTATTGGTATTTGTGTATCTATTATATTTGATAAAATTTCTCTTCCATTTTTTACTATTGCAACTGATGTTTCATCACAACTTGATTCAACTCCGCATTGTTATTATATCTTTTAACATATTTAAATAATCCTATTTCCTAAATTTAATAATCCATTTGTTATCCAACTAATTAGAGGAGATATTATTGAACCTGCTATTCCTGTTATCCATAGTAATACAAATACTATATAAAAAATCTGCTCATTATTTACAAAAAAAGCTTTTGCTTTTGATGGCAAAAATGGCATTATTATTTTTGAACCATCTAATGGTGGTAGTGGTAATAAATTAAACACTCCTAATCCAACGTTTATTGATATTGCGTATAATATTAATGTCATTATAACTTTACCTATTGTTCCACTTAAAAAAGCTCCTCCTGCAAATTTATAAATTAAAAAGTAAATTATAGTAAATATAATTGCTAATAAAAAATTCATTATTGGTCCTGCTGCAGAAACAATTGCTTCTCCTGTTTCCATAGATATTTTTCTTGTATAGTTTCTTGGATTAACTTCTACTGGTTTTCCCCATCCAAATCCTGCAATTAGCAACATTAATGAACCTATTGGATCTAAATGGTCAAGTGGATTTAAAGTCAATCTTCCTTGATTTTTTGCTGTATTATCCCCTAATTTATATGCTATATATCCATGAGCAAATTCGTGAAATGTTATTGCAATTAATACTCCTGGCACACTTAATAGCAATGATAATAACTGGTTAGGATTTGCTATAAATTGCATTATTGCAATCCCTACCATAATTGCAATTAATATATTCATTGTTTTTCTATCTAATGAAAAATTAAACATAAGTTTTTTCTCCTCTATCTATAAATTTACTTAATTTAATGGTTTCATAGTTGGGAAAAATATTACATCTCTTATTGATGCTGAATTTGTAAGTAACATAACTAATCTATCTAATCCTATTCCCATTCCTCCAGTTGGTGGTAAACCAATTTCTAGAGCCTGTACAAAGTCCTCATCCATTCCACCTGCTTCTTCATCACCTTTTGCCTTTGCTTCAGCTTGTTTTGCAAGTCTTTCATATTGGTCTATTGGGTCATTTAATTCTGAATATGCATTTCCATATTCTCTTCCACCAATAAATAACTCAAATCTTTCAACTAATTCTGGTTGTTCTTTCTTTCTTTTTGTTAATGGTGATATTTCTACAGGATAATCCATAATAAATGTTGGTTGTATTAAAGTTTCTTCTACAAATGTTTCAAAAAATTCATTTATTATATGTCCTCTTGTATTTTTTATTTCTTCAAATTCTACTCCTTTTTCTTTAGCTATAGCTTGTGCTTCTTCATCAGTTTTTATTGTATTAAAGTCAACTCCTGATACCTCTTTTATAGCATCTATCATAGTTATTCTTCTCCATCCTGGTGTTAAATCTATTTCTGTTTCTCCATAAGTTATTTTTGTTGTTCCTAATACATTTTTTGCAACTGTTGATATTAATTCTTCAGCTATATTCATCATATCATTGTAATCTTCATAAGCTGAGTAAAATTCCATGTTTGTGAATTCAGGATTATGTTTAATGTCCATTCCTTCATTTCTAAAATTTTTACCAATTTCAAAGACTTTATCAATTCCACCTACAATAAGTCTTTTTAAATTTAATTCTGGCGCAATTCTTAAATACATTTCTAAATTTAATGTATTATGGTGTGTAATAAATGGTCTAGCCGCATCTCCTGTTGCTACTGTTGTAAGTGCTGGTGTTTCAACTTCCATATATCCTTTTTTATCCATAAAGGCTCTTATTTCTTTAAATATTTTACTTCTTAATACAAATGTTTCTTTTACTTCAGGATTTACAATTAAATCTGTGTATCTTTGTCTATATCTTAAATCTGGATCTTTTAATCCATGAAATTTCTCTGGTAATGGTCTTAATGATTTTGTAAGTAATGTTACCTCTTTCGCATGTACAGATATTTCTTCTGTTCTTGTTTTAAATACAAAACCTGTTATTCCAATAATATCTCCAATATCATAGGTTTTGAATTCTTTATAGCTTTCTTCTCCCAAATCATTTATACTAACATAACTTTGAATTTTTTCATCACAGTCCTGTATAGTGCAGAATGAAGCTTTTCCCATTATCCTTTTAGCTATAATTCTTCCTGCAACTGTTACATCTTTTTGTTCAAATTTTTCATAATTTGTTTTTATTTCTCCTGCAGTGTTTGTTCTATCAAATTTTGTAATTTCATAAGGATTTTTCCCTTGCTCTTGTAACTCTTTTAATTTATCTCTTCTTATTTGCATTAGATGATTTATATCTAATTCTTCAGCTGGATTATTTTGATTTTCGTTTTCTTGCATTTTTACCTCTCCTTATTTTTATTAAGCTACTTTGTAATAGCTTTGGCTGGGGTAGTAAGATTCGAACTTACGAATGACCGGGTCAGAGCCGGTTGCCTTACCACTTGGCGATACCCCAATATTATTGCTATATTATATCAAAAAAATCAGAATAAATAAATAGTTTTTAGAAATTTCTTTTAAATAATTATTGATATATAAAAGCCAGAGACTGAAGTCAACCCAAATTGTTAAATTTTTTTCTAACAATTTGGGTTTTCTTCAAAAATTTTCTTTAACTTTAATTTTTATATATTTAATAAAATTTCTTCACATTTCTTATAATCTGGTTCATATTTTTTTAACATTTTGTAAAAACTCTGACAATGTGTTTTATATTTTAAATGGCAATATTGATGTAAGACAATATAATCTATTATTTTTCTGCTATATTTTACAACTTCAGGATTAATTGTTATTTTATTATTTTCACAAGTTCCAAGTGTATTTATTTTTGCAATTTCATATTCTTCTGGTGCTATTCCTAACATTATCCTTATTTTTTCCATTGCTCTTTCTATTTCAACTCTTGCTATTTGCTCATACATTTTTTCTATTGCTAAATCTAATATATCTTTACTTTCCATTTTTTTATATTTATTGGGAAGTGATATTTTTATAGTTTTATTTTCTACATCTAGTTCTGTTACTTTTGTATTTTTATATGATATTTTTACTTTATAATCTATCCCAAGTACAGGAACTGGATGTCTCTCAATACTACTATTCATCATTATTTTTAGATTTGTTTTTCTTTTTACTATATTCATTTAATATCACTCCTTACTAAAATTTTTGTTTTACAAATTGTTGTTCGCTTTTGTTGTTTCTATTTTACATTTTATTTTTTAGTTTGTCAATACTTTTTTATGATTTTTTCAAAATTTTTGTTCGCCATCTTTGTAAGGCTTGATTTTATTGAATTTGTATTTTATAAAAAAATATAAGGCAACATTTTTAATGTTACCTTTTTAAAAATTATTCTGATTTATTTTCAGTTTTTTCTTCTTTTTTTACTTCTTCTACAACTGGTGCTTCTTTTACATCTTCAACAGGTTTTTCTGAAACTGTATCAACAACTTCTTCTACTACAACGTCTTTAGTTTCAACTGCTGGTTTTTCTTCTGGTGCAGCTTCAACAGGAGTTTCTGTTGTTTCAGCTTCTTCAGCTACAGGTTCTTCTGCTAATTCTTCTTTAATTACTATTTCTCTGTTTTCGATTCTAGCTCCAACCATTTCCTTAGTTTTAGCTGCTTTACCAACTCTGTCTCTTAAGTAGAATAATCTTGCTCTTCTTGCTTTACCTACTCTTACTAATTCTACTTTTTCTACTAATGGTGAATGTACTAAAAATGTTTTTTCAACACCAACACCATAAGATATTTTTCTAACTGTAAATGTTTGATTTACTCCTCCTCCTTGTACTTTTATGATAGTTCCTTCAAATACTTGGATTCTTTCTTTATTTCCTTCTTTTATTCTTACGTGAACTCTAACAGTATTACCAACTTTTAATTCTGGTATTTTGTTTTTTAATTGTTCATGTTCAATAGATTTTATTATGTCCATTTTTTTATTCCTCCTTTTCTTTTTCGTCCGAGCGGTGTACCTTTTGCACACTTCTTTATAATAAATCTGGTCTTTTTATCTTTGTTATTTCCAAAGATTTTTCTTGTCTCCATTTTTTTATATTTTGATGATTCCCTGAAAGTAAAACTTCCGGTACTTTTTCACCTTCAAATATTTCTGGTCTAGTGTATTGCGGATATTCTAAAAACCCGTTTGAAAAACTTTCTTCTTTTATTGAATCTTGTTTCAAAACACCTTTTACATATCTGGATATACTATCTATTAACACCATAGCTGGTATTTCGCCACCTGTTAATACATAATCTCCAATTGATATTTCTTCATCCACAATTTTATCTAATACTCTTTGATCTATTCCTTCATAATGTCCACAAAGTATAATTAAATGTTCTTGATTTGATAATTCTTCTACTTTTTTTTGGTTCATTTTTTTTCCTTGTGGTGACATATATATAACTTTTGCATCTTCAGCATTTATTGATTTATATGCATCATATACAACATCAGGCATAATTACCATTCCTGCACCACCACCATATGGAGTATCATCAACTTTTTTGTGTTTATCTTTAGAAAAATCTCTAATATTAATCAAATTAATTTGTATTAGCTTTTTCTCTAAAGCTTTTCCAATGATACTTTGTTTTAAACTATCAAACATTTCTGGGAAAAGCGTTAAAACATCAAATTTCATTTTTACCTCCATATTATTTAAATTAAACCTGGTAATAAATGAACTATTATTTTTTTATTATCAATATCAATTTCTTTTATAACATCATCGATTCCTGGTAATAAAATTTCTTTTTCTAATTCATTTTTTATAACATATATATCATTACTTCCAGTATTATAAATATCTTTTATAATTCCAAGTAATTTTCCTTCATCAGTATATACCTCTAAACCAATCAAATCCACTATGTAATAAGTTCCTTTCTCAAGAGGTTCTAGATTTTCTCTATCAACTATTATTAAACCATCACGAAGCAAATTTGCTTGTTCTATGGTATCTATACCTTTAAATTTAATCAAAGCCATATTTTTATGTTCTTGTGCTTTTTCTATTTCATATTCTTTCTTTGTATTTTGACTTTCAATATAGACTTTCTTTAATATATTAAATTTATTTATGTCATCTGTAAAAGGTTTTACTTTTACCATGCCCTTTATACCAAAAGTATTTACAATTTTACCAATTTCAAGATATTTTGTCATTTTTAATTCCTTTCTAATTATCCAAGAAATTCAACTGACACTTTTTTATGTTCTTTTGTAGCTACAGCTTTCATTACAGTTCTAATAGATTTAGCAAGTCTACCTTGTTTTCCTATTACTTTTCCCATATCTGTCTCTGCAACTTTAACTTCAAATTTAACATCTTTTTCTCCACTTATAGTATTAATTTCAATTGCATCTTTGTTATCAACTAAATTTGAAATAATTGTTTTTAAAATTTCTTCCATTTCTATTTTCCCTTCGAAATATTATTTTGTTTTTTCAATAATATCTTTAACAGTATCTGTTGGTTTTGCACCATTTTTTATCCATTTTTGTACTTTTTCATTATCTAATACAACAGTTACTGGGTTTGTCATTGGATCATATGTTCCTAATTTCTCTATTATTTTACCATCTCTAGGACTTCTTGAATCTGCAACAACTATGTGGTAAAATGGAGCTTTTTTCTTTCCTTGTCTTTGTAATCTAATTTTTACCATTATCTTCACCTCCAAAATTATATATATAAATTTAAAAAATAAAAAACTAAAATTAAAATTTAAAATTTTTTAAAGTATTTTCATCAATACCATTAAATAATTTTTTCATACTTCCTTTATTTGATTTCATTTTTTTCATCATTTTTTGTGTCATTTCAAATGATTTTATGAATTTGTTTATGTCTTGTATTTGTGTTCCACTACCTTTTGCTATACGTTGTCTACGACTTGCATTTAAAAGTTTTGTGTCTCGTTTTTCGGCTTTTGTCATTGAACATATTATTGCTTCTATTTTAACAAATTCCTTATCATCTATATCTACATCTTTTAATGCATTCATTCCAGGTATCATTTTTAGTAATGATGAAAATGAACCCATCTTTTTTATTTGTCTTATTTGAGTTAAATAATCATCTAAATCAAATTTGTTTTTCTTTAATTTTTTTTCTAACTTTTCAGCTTGTTCTAAATCAAATGATTCTTCTGCTTTTTCTATAACAGATAAAATATCTCCCATTCCTAGAATTCTACTAGCCATTCTTTCTGGGTGGAATACTTCTATATCACTTAATTTTTCTCCTGTTGCAGCAAATTTGATTGGTCTTCCTGTTACTTTTTTTACAGATAATGCTGCACCTCCACGAGTATCACCATCTAATTTAGTTAATACTATTCCATCAATTCCAAGGTCTCCATTAAATTTTTCAGCAACATTAACTGCATCTTGACCTGTCATACTATCAACTACCAATAATATTTCGTGAGGTTTTACACCAGCTTTTAATTTTTTTAACTCTTCCATTAATAATTCATCAATATGTAAACGTCCTGCTGTATCTATAATGACTACATCATTTAATTTTGAGTATGCAACTGACATTGCTTGTTTTGCAATTAGTACAACATCTTTTGAATTTTCATTACTATATACAGGTATGTTTAATTGTTTACCAACTACTTCTAATTGCTTTATAGCTGCCGGTCTATAAACATCACATGCAACTAATAATGGATTTTTGCCTTGTTTTCTTAAAAGATTTGCAAGTTTTCCGGCTGTTGTTGTTTTACCAGAACCTTGAAGTCCAACTAGCATTATTACTGTTGGTGGATTTGGTGTAAAATTAATTTTACTTTCTGTTCCTCCCAATAATTCGACAAGTTCATCTTTTACAATTTTTACTACTTGTTGACCTGGTGTTAATGATTTTAATACATCTTGTCCAAGAGCTTTCTCTTGAATTGAAGAATTGAATTCTTTTACTATTTTATAGTTTACGTCAGCCTCTAAAAGTGCAAGTTTGACTTCTCTTAAAATTTCTTTTAAGTCACTTTCAGTAACTCTTGCTTTTCCTCTAAGTTTTTTTGTTATTTCTTGTAATCTAGAAGATAAACCTTCAAAAGCCATAATTTACAACTCCATTCAATTATATTTTAAACTATATAATGTAATTCTTTTTTTACATTTTCTAATACGATTGCTATTTGTTTGTCTGAATAGTCTTTTTGAATTTTTGTTAATTCAGATAATGCCTTTGCAATCCTTTTTTCTTGATTTAACGTCCTTTTCATAACTTCTAGCTTTTCTTCGTATTCGAAAAGTTTTTTCTCCCCTTTCTTAATTATGTCTCTAACTGCTTGTCTTGTAATGTTTTCATTTTCTGCAATTTCTGATAGTGACAAGTCATTGTTATAGTAGTCTTCTATGAATTGTGCTTGCTTTTTTGTTAAAAGTTTGCCATAAAATTCTAGTAACATACTAATTTTAACTTTTTCATCCATAGTAACTACCTCTTTTCTTTACAAAGTTTTGTAATGCTAATATACTTTACACTATTTTTTGTGATTTGTCAAGTGTTTTTAAGAAAAAATACAAAATTGCCAAAAGAATTTACTCTTTTGGCAATTTATCTTAATTATTTATTCTATTTTAGAATCCTGATACTATAAAACATAAGGCTCTTAATAACACTATTGTTCCAAGTGTTGCTATTATTGTTATAATAACAGTTGATGCAGGACTTAATTTTGGAGCCTCTGTTGAACTTGTATTAGTTACATTTGTATTAGTTGTATTTGTTTCTTCCATAATCATTTCTCCTTTGTTCTCATTATTTTCTTTATTTTATTATATTTTTTTTATTTTGTCTAGTGTTTTTTTAATTTTTTTTTACTATACTCCTCTAAGCTCTGCTCCTAATTTTTTCTCTAATCCATCCATCACACACTTCATAACATTATTAATTTCTTCATCACTTAAAGTCTTTTTATTATCTCTAAATATTAAATTATATGCCACACTTTTCTTTCCATTTCCTATTTTTTCATCTCTATAAATGTCAAATAATTTTATACTTTCTAATATTTTCTTAGCTTTATTTTTTATCAATTTTTCAATTTGACCTACCTCTATTGCCTCATCAACAACAATTGCAATATCTCTTTCAACTGCTGGGAATTTTGCAACTTCTACATATTTTTTATCTGCTCTTGAATATTTTACAATTTTACTTATATTTACTTCTGCTAAATATACCCTTTTTTCTATATCATAATTTGCAAGTACTTCTGGATGAACCTCTCCAATTGTCGCAATTACATCTATACCAACCTTTATATTTGCACATCTTCCAGGATGATATACCGCATTTTTTGTTTCTTTTTCCACTTCATATTTATTAATGTTAGAAACCTCTAGCACATTTTCTATTATTCCTTTAAAACTATAGAAGTCTACATCATCTCCATACATTCCTATTGTTAAAATATTTTCTTGTAATGGTATTTCTCCTTTTTCAACTTCTCCTTTTTCATTTTTATAGTTTCTAGATATGTCAAATAATTTCACATTTTGGTTCTTTTTGTTTAAATTTAATGACAATGTTTGCAACATACTTGGTACTGTTGTAGGTCTCATTAGTTTATACTCATCACTTAATGGATTCATAATAGATATTGATTTTTTTATTAGTTCCTTATCTATTTTCACTTTTTCTAAATCTTGTTCACTTACAAAACCATAAGTATAAATTTCTGATAAACCACTATTAACAAGAATATTTTTTATTTTTTCTTCTATATTTTGCTCTTTATTTCTAACTCCAAGTGTTGTTTCTGCTTTTATTAATGTAGTTTCTAATTTATCATAACCATAAAATCTAACAACTTCTTCTGCTAAATCTGCTAAATATTCCAAATCCATTCTAAAATATGGAACAATAGCATAATTATTTTCAACCTTTATTTCCAATTTTTCTAATATATCTATCATTTCTTTTTCTGATATATTTGTTCCTAACAAATTATTTATCTTTTCTGCATCTAATTTAATTTTATTTATTTTTTGTTTTGTTGGATATATGTCTATCTTTCCATCAACAATCTCTCCTGCTCCTGTTTTTTCTACTAATTCTAGTGCTCTATTTATAGCTCTTATTGCATTTTCAGAAGATAAACCTTTTTCAAATCTAGATGAGCTTTCAGTTCTTAACCCTAATTGTTTAGCAGTCTTTCTTATGCTTCCACCATTAAATACAGCTGATTCAAATACAACAGTTTTGGTATTCTCTTCTATTTCAGAATTTAAACCTCCCATAACACCTGCAACTGCAACAGCCTTTTTATCATCTGCTATCACCAAATTGTTTTCATTTAATTTTCTCTCTTGCTCATCAAGAGTTGTTATCTTTTCTCCATTTTTAGCTCTTCTAACAGTTATATGCTTTCCTTCAATTGAATTTATATCAAATGCATGCATTGGTTGACCCATTTCTAACATTACATAGTTTGTTATATCTACTATATTATTTATACTTCTCACACCACAAGCTTTTAATCTTCTTTTCATCCAGTCTGGAGATGGACCAATTTTTACATTTTTTACAACTCTTGCTATATAACGATAGCACAAATCTGGTGCTTTAATTTCAACATTTAAACCTTCAATTTCTTTTTTATTTTCAACATCCATTTCATCTATATTTTTTCTAGGATTTTTGAATTCTTTACCTAAAGAAACTGCAGTTTCTCTTCCTAACCCTTCTATTGATAAACAATCAGGCCTATTAGGTGTAATTTCAAAATCTATAATATCTTCTTTTAAATTTAAAACTTCTACAATATCTTTACCTAATTCTTTTTCATAATAATTAGGTAAAATCATTATTCCATTCTCATTTTGCTCTGGGTAATCAGATTTATCTAATCCTAATTCTCCAATAGAACACATCATGCCACAAGATTCTATACCTCTTAACATTCCTTTTTTTATTTTAATACCACCTGGTAAGCTAGAACCATCTTTTGCAATAGGTACAACATCTCCCTCTTTTATATTATTTGCACCTGTTACAATTTGCACCTGTTCATTACCAATATCAACTTTAGTTACTAGAAGATGATCAGAATCTTCATGTTTTTTTATTTCTAATATTTTTCCAACAACAACATTTTTTATATCATTTCCTTTTTGTTCTATAGTTTCAACTTTAGAACCTGTCATTGTTAAAATATCTCCCAAATGTACAGTATCTATATCTATATCACTATATTCTTTTAACCATTCTATACTTGCTTTCATTTTACTCTTCCTTCCTTTTCAACCAAGGGGACGGTCCTTTTGGTTGAACATATTAATTTTTTCTTTACAATTTTTTTCCAACCAAAAGGACCGTCCCCTTGGTTGAAATTTAAAATTGTTTTAAAAACCTAACATCATTTTCAAATAACAACCTCATATCTTCTATTCCAAATTTAGCCATTGCTATTCTTTCTACTCCAAATCCAAATGCAAATCCTGAATATTCTTCTGGGTCTATTCCACAGTTCTTTAATACATTTGGATGAACCATTCCACATCCTAATAATTCTATCCAGCCTTCACCTTTACATACTTTACAACCTTTTCCTCCACAAACAAAACATGATACATCTGCTTCTGCGCTTGGTTCTGTAAATGGGAAATGGTGTGGTCTAAATCTTACCTTTGTTTTTTCTCCTAGGCATTTTTTTGCAAACATTTCTAATGTTCCTTTTAAATCTGTCATAGAAATGTTTTTATCTACAACCAAACCTTCAATTTGATGGAATACTGGTGAATGTGTGCTATCTACACTATCTGAACGATATACAGCTCCAGGACATATTATTTTTATAGGTGGTTTTGTTTTTTCCATAACTCTTGCTTGAACAGGTGATGTTTGACTCCTTAATACTATATCATCTGTAATATAAAATGTATCTTGCATATCTCTCGCAGGATGATCTGGAGGTGTGTTTAATTTGTCAAAATTATATATTGCTTTTTCAACCTCTGGTCCATCTGCAATTTCATATCCCATTCCTAAAAAAATTTCTGAAACTTCATCTATTATTTGTGTTATTGGATGTAATGAACCTAAACTAACTTTTTTGCTAGGCTCTGTTACATCAATATTTTCAGTTTCTATCTTTTTTAAAAGTTCTTTTCTTTTTAATTCTTTTTCTTTTTCCTCAATTAAACTATTAAGTTCATCTCTTACTTCATTTACTAAACTCCCTATGACAGGCCTTTCTTCTGGTAATAAATTTCCCATTTTTCTTAATACTAATGTTAATTCACCTTTTTTTCCTAAGTATCTCACTTTTAAATTGTTTAAGTCATTTAAATCCTCACAACTTTTTATACTTTTTAGTGAATTTTCTTTGATTTTTAAAATTTCATCTTTCAATTTCTATCCTTCCTTTCTTTTTTACACTAAAAAAATCCATTTATCCTTATTATATAGGACGAAATGGATTTAGATTCCGTGGTACCACCTAAATTTATTAGTTTTTTTACTAACCTCATTATAGCTTTAACGGAGCAACCGCTTTTCTCTACTTGTTTTTTCAAGAAAAGACCTAAAAAGTGAAATTTCTATATATCAATATTAGTGGCTTCCAGCCAAGACCACTTTCTCTTTTAATATTTTTAAATATATATACTTTGCTTTTTAATTGGCTAATATTTAATTATTGCTATAAATATTATCATAAAAATACTTTTTTTTCAATACTTTTTTGTTTTTTTAGATAAAAAATGTTGTATTTTTTTTTATTTGTGATAAAATATAGTATGTAAGTTTATTTTTAAATATTAAGGAGAGGAAAAAATGAAGAAAAAAATTTTTATAACACTATTTTTACTATTAATTTTAATTACAAACATTTCACTTGCTTCTTATAGTACAGTAACTATGGAAGTAGTTGAAGAACCAATATGTACTATACCAATTGGAGTAAATTCAAAATTTGAAAAAAGATTAATATCAAAGGATTTGCAAAACAAAGAGGTAACATTACAATTGCAAATAACAAATGAAGAAATTGCAAATAAACCTACCGGAGAAATTGTTTTAGTTCTTGATAATTCTGAAAGTATGACTCATGAAACTTCTACAGGAGAAATTAGAAAGGACATGATATATAGTTCAGCAAAAACATTAGTAACAAATCTTTTAAAAGATAATACAAAATTAAAAATTGGAATTGTTAGTTTTTCAACAAATACAGACTCAAGTAAAATGGGTACAATTGAAGATGCAACTTTAGTTTCTACTTTAAGTGCAGATGCAGGAGCTTTAACAACTGCAATGGATAGCATTATTGCAAATGGAACAATGACAGATTTAGAATCTGGATTAGCTCTTGGAGCTCAACAATTTTCATCTGAAGATAATAATAAATATATGATTGTTTTAACAGATGGTGTTCCAAATGTTGCAATAAATTATGATAAATTTCCTTTTTCAGATGATGTAATCACAAAAACAAAAAACAAATTACAAGAAATTGCTAATAGTAATATTAATTTGATAACTATGTTAACTGGAATTGATAATGAAGATTCATATGCTAGTAGATTTAAAGATGGAGAGGATAATCAAAAAACATATAAATCAATAATTGAAGATATTTTTGGAACAACAGCAAATCCAACAGCAGGAAGTTTCTATTATATAACTGATGATAAAATACAATCAACAATTTCAAATATATATGATTCATTAATACCACAATCTGGTTCATATAAAGATATTACAATTGTAGATTACTTCCCAAAAGAAATTGTTAATAATTTTGATTTTGCTTATGTAAGTAATGCAAATATTGGAAATATTTCAGCTAGTATAGATAAAACAAATAATTCTATTACATGGACAATTCCAGAGCTTGCCGTTGGTCAAACAGCAACAGTTCAATACAAATTAAAATTAAAAGAAAATTTTGATAGCTCAATTGTCGGAAAAATTTTAAATACAAATGAAAAGGTTGATATAACATATAAAGATTTTAACAATAATGAACAAAACAAAACTTCTGATATAACTCCAAAATTAAAACTTACTGAACCACCAGCAGTTTTACCTAAAGCAGGTTTAAAAAATATTCTTATTATATTTATGTTTGTAATTATTTCTATTTCAGTATATTCATTAACAAAATTAAAGAGAGATTAAGGAACTTTTCCTTAATCTCTCATTGCTTCTTCTACTGCAACTGCTACTGCAACACTAGCACCAACCATAGGGTTATTTCCCATTCCTATTAATCCCATCATTTCAACATGTGCTGGTACTGATGATGATCCGGCAAATTGTGCATCAGAATGCATTCTTCCCATTGTGTCTGTCATACCATAAGATGCAGGTCCAGCAGCCATATTGTCTGGATGAAGTGTTCTTCCTGTTCCTCCTCCTGATGCTACAGAAAAATATTTTTTTCCATTTTCAATTCTTTCTTTTTTATAAGTGCCTGCAACTGGATGTTGAAATCTTGTTGGATTTGTTGAATTACCTGTTATAGATATATCAACATCTTCTAGCCACATAATTGCTACACCTTCTCTAACATCATTTGCTCCATAACATCTAACTTTACTTCTTTCTCCATCTGAGTATGGTATTTCTTCAACTACTTTTACTTTTCCTGTAAAATAATCAAATTCAGTTTTTACATATGTAAATCCATTTATTCTTGATATAACCTGTGCTGCATCTTTTCCTAATCCATTTAATATAACTCTTAATGGTTCTTTTCTAACTTTATTTGCTGACTTTGCAATTCCAATAGCTCCTTCAGCTGCTGCAAAGCTTTCGTGTCCTGCTAAAAATGCAAAACATTTTGTTTCTTCTGATAACAACATAGATGCTAAATTACCATGTCCTAATCCTACTTTTCTGT
Source organism: uncultured Clostridium sp. (assembly GCA_946548575.1). Taxonomy (GTDB): domain Bacteria; phylum Bacillota; class Clostridia; order TANB77; family CAG-508; genus CAG-269. The sequence goes on from CAMNPT010000004.1 coordinate 37,489, forward strand.
CATCTGCAACAGAACCTGGTATACAAAATGCTTGTAATCCTTCCCCTATAGCTTTTGCTGCATCAGCCGCTTTTACGCATCCTTTTTTTATTGCTATTGCAGCACCTAGGGTATATGCCCAAGCAGCATTTTCAAAACAAATTGGTTGAACTCCTTTTACAATTTCATAAGGATTAAAACCTTTATCTGTACATATTTTTAATGCATCTTCAAAATCATTTATTCCGTATTTATCCATAACTGGTTTTATTTGTTCTATTCTTCTTTCATAACTTTCAAACTTTGCTTCCATTTCATCTTCCTCCATTTTTTACTTTAATATTAAAATTGATGATTATATATTAAAACGTACTATAATTTATTTCAATCAATTTTGTCTTGGATCTATTTTTTTAACTGCTTCATCAAATCTACCATAAGTTCCTGAAGCTTTTTCTATTGCTTCCATTGGTTCTATTCCTTTTTTTATATTTTCCATCATTTTTCCAATATGTACATATTTATATCCAATTATTTGGTCATTTTTATCTAATCCTAATTCTACAATATACCCTTCAGTTAATTGTAAGTATCTTGGTCCCTTCAATGTACTTGAATAAATTGTTCCTACTTGACTTGTATGACCCTTTCCTAAATCCTCAAGACCTGCGCCTACTGGTAGTCCTCCTTCTGAAAATGCTGTTTGTGTCCTTCCATATACTATTTGTAAAAATAATTCTCTCATTGCAACATTTATTGCATCACATACTAAATCTGTATTTAATGCTTCTAATATAGTTTTTCCTGTTAATATTTCTCCTGCCATGGCAGCTGAATGTGTCATTCCTGAACATCCAATTGTTTCAATCAATGCTTCTTGTATAATTCCTTCTTTTACATTTAAAGTTAATTTACAACATCCTTGTTGAGGTGCACACCATCCTATTCCATGTGTTAATCCAGAAATATCCTTTATTTCTTTTGCTTGAACCCATTTTCCTTCTTCAGGTATTGGGGCTGGTCCATGGTCTACCCCTTTACTTACTACACACATTTCTTCTAATTCCTTTGAATAAATCATTTTTGCTTCCTCCATAACTATATTTATTTAATCATTTTCTTCATTTGAAAATAAAATTTGATTTTTTCTTTTAAAATTTTCCTGTATTATTGTTTCTTTATTCTCTTCTCTTTCTTCATTCACTTTTTCATATTCTTCTGTATTATTAAAAGCTACCATATTATCTATATCATTAATATAAATACCTACTTCATAAACTTCTTGTCTTTTTTTTGGTCTATTATCAGATAAATATCTATTTATAATTTCTTTATCTTTTTTGTTCATTTGTTCAGGATTAATTCCTAAATTTTTGTATCTCCATATTATATGTCTTTCATAACTGTCATAAATATCATTAATTAAATCATCATAATTAAATTCTACTTTAAATCTAAGATTTTGTATTGTGATAGTTAAATTTGTCCAAATATCTCCTGTTTCAGATTTCATAAATTCTCCATGTAATTCCTTTATTTTGTCATATAACATTTTTACTAATTTTAAATATTCATTTTCATCAATGTTAAATTTATTTGGAATTTCATATACATTAACAGGTTTTTTTCTTAGTATACCTTTAGGAATATAATAAAAGTATAATTCTCCTGATGCTTTATTTTTACTTGATTCTAATACTGAACTATATAAAAAGAGTTTATCCCATTTTTCTGGTATCATATAAAACAACATTTTCTGTATAACTTCATATATTTCTTTTATTTTTTTTGTGTGGTTTAACATATCTCTTATCCCTTATCTATTAGACTTGTTCCAGTCATTTCTTCTGGTTTTGGTATATTCATCAAATCAAGCATTGTTGGTGCTAAATCTGCTAATCTTCCTCCTGATTTTAATTTGATTTTTTCATTGTCTGTAATTGCAATAAGTGGTACCGGATTTGTTGTATGAGCTGTATGAGGCTCTCCAGTTTTATAATCTATCATTTGTTCTGAATTTCCGTGATCAGCTGTAATTAATAAATTAGCTTTCTTTTCTTCTATTAATGGAACTACTCTTCCTATACATTCATCTAATGTTTCTACCGCCTTAATTGCCGCATTTAAATTTCCTGTATGGCCCACCATGTCACTATTTGCATAATTTAAAATTATAGCATCATATTTATCGCTTTTTATACTATCTATAATTTTATCTGTAACTTCATAAGCGCTCATTTCTGGTTTTAAATCATAAGTTTCTACTTTAGGTGAAGGTACTAAAATTCTGTCTTCACCTGGATATTGTTTTTCCTCTCCACCATTAAAGAAAAATGTTACATGTGCATATTTTTCTGTTTCTGCTATTCTTAATTGAGTATATCCTAAATTACTTATAACTTCTCCAAATGTATTTTTTAATTGTTCCTTCTTAAATGCAATATGTACATTTGGCATTGTTTCATCATAGCTTGTAAAACATACATAATATAAATTTAAATCTTTTCTTGTTTCAAACTCGTTAAACTCTTTATCTACTAAAGCTCTAGTTATTTGTCTTGCTCTATCTGGTCTAAAATTAAAAAATATTACAGAATCATTTGGCTCAATCTTGGCAACAGGTTCATCTCCATTACATATTACCACTGGCTCTACAAACTCATCAAAAACTTCTTTTTGATAAGAATTTTCAATTGCTGTTACAGCATTTCCACATTTTATTCCTTCACCATTTACCATTGCATCATAAGCTTTTTGAATCCTTTGCCATCTTTTATCTCTATCCATACTATAGAATCTTCCAGATATTGTTGCAATTTTTCCTATTTCTTTTTCATTCATTTTATCTTGTAATTTTATTATATAACTTTCAGCAGATGCAGGTGGTGTATCTCTTCCATCTAAGAAACAATGTATATATACATTTTCAAAATCTCTTCTTTTTGCCATTTCTAGTAAACCATATAGATGTCTATCATGGCTGTGAACTCCACCATCAGATACAAGACCTAAAATATGAAGCTTTGAGTTATGTTTTTTACAATTTTCAATTGCATTTATGAATTCAGGATTTGAAAAGAAATCCCCATCTTCAATTGATTTTGTAATCCTAGTTAATTCTTGATATACAATTCTACCTGCTCCTATATTTGTATGTCCAACTTCTGAATTTCCCATCTGACCTTCAGGTAATCCAACAGCTAAACCTGATGTTTTTATTTCAGTAACAGGATATTTTTTTAAAATTTTATCTAAATTAGGTGTATTTGCAAGCTTTATAGCATTACCTTCTTTTTTTTCATTGTTTCCAAATCCATCTAATATCATTAACATTGTTAATTTATCTTTCATTTTTTCATCCTTTCTTTTTATTTGCCAAAAATCTCCGACCCCAGTGGCAACTATTGGCAAATTTTGCTAAATTCTTCTGGTTCTAAGCTAGCTCCTCCAACTAATCCTCCATCTATATCTGGCATAGAAAATAGTTCTTTAGAATTACTTGATTTTACGCTTCCACCATATTGTATTATAACTCTATTTGCTACCTCTTGTCCATATATTTTAACAATTTTATTTCTTATCTCTAAAATAGCATTTTCAGCATCTTCTGCTGTTGCTGTTTTGCCTGTTCCTATTGCCCAAATTGGTTCATAGGCTATAATTGTATTTTCTACTTGATTATCTGTTAAATCTTTTAATGCTATTTCTGTTTGATTTGTTATAATATCTGCCCAATTTCCTTCTTCTCTTTGTTCTAAAGTTTCTCCAACACATACTATTGGCTTCAATCCAACTTCAAATGCTTTTTTTATTTTTTTATTTACTATTTCATCTGTTTCTCCAAAATATTGTCTTCTTTCTGAATGGCCTATTATAACATATTCTACATTGATTGATTTTAGCATTTTTCCAGATACTTCTCCTGTATATGCTCCTTTATCTTCAAAATGCATATTTTGCGCTCCAATTTTTATATTTGTTCCTTGTGCTGTTAAAAGTGCATAAAATAAATCTGTATATGGTACACAAAGAATTATTTCATGTTCAGTATTTTTTACAAGTGGTGCTAGATTTTCTATAAATGCTATTGTTTCGTTTGGAAGCATATTCATTTTCCAATTTCCCGCTATAACTTTTTTTCTCATATTAATCTCCTTTATTTTTTATTTATCCATCAATGCTTCTATTCCAGGTAACTTTTTCCCTTCTAAAAATTCTAATGATGCTCCTCCACCTGTTGATATATGTGTAACTTTATCTTCTAAGCCTGCTTTTTTTATTGCAGCTGCTGAGTCTCCTCCACCGATGATTGTTGTTGCTGAAATTTCTGATAGAATTTTTGCAATTTTGTTTGTTCCAACAGCAAATTGTTCAAATTCAAAAACTCCTAATGGTCCATTCCATACGACTGTTTTTGCTTTTCTTAATTCCTCTGCATACATTTCTATTGTTTTCTCTCCAATATCTAGTCCTTGCCAATCATTTGGGATTTGAGTCCATTCTACTGTTTTGCTTTCTGTATTTGCATCAAATTCTTTTCCTATTTTTGTATCAATTGGAAGCATTAGTTTAACTCCCTTTTGTTTAGCCTTTTCCATTGCTTCTTTTGCTAAATCTATTTTATCTATTTCGCAAATTGAATTTCCAACATTATATCCTTGTGCTTTAAAAAATGTATATGCCATTCCTCCTCCAATCATTAAAGTATCTACTTTTTCTAATAGATTATCAATTACTCCTATTTTATCTGATACCTTTGATCCTCCAAGTATAGCAACAAATGGTCTTTGTGGTTCTTCTACAGCTTTTCCTAAAAATTCTAATTCTTTTTCAATTAAAAATCCTGCAACTGCTGGTAAATAACTTGCAACACCTGTTGTTGAGCTATGTGCTCTATGTGCTGATCCAAATGCATCATTTACATATATTTCAGCCATTTGTGCTAATTTTTTACTGAATTCTATGTCATTATCTGTTTCTTCTCTATGAAATCTTACATTTTCTAATAATAAAATTTCTCCTTGTTTTAAATTTTTTGCTTTAGAAGTTGCATCTTCTCCAATTACATCATTAGCCATTATTATTTCTTTATTTAATAGTTTTGATAATTCTTTAGCTACTGGTTTTAATGAATATTCTTCTTTAAATTCTCCTTTTGGTCTTCCTAAGTGAGAACATAAAATAATTTTACAATCATTTTCTAATAAATATTTTATTGTTGGTAAAGCAGATACAATTCTTATATTATCTGTTATATTCCTTTGTTCATCCATTGGTACGTTAAAATCACATCTTACTAATACTTTTTTACCTTTCAAGTCAATATCTTTTACTGTTTTTTTGTTCATTTCTTAATTCCTCCTTTAAATTAATTTTTCTTAGTATTCACATATTTATTTTATTTTATTTATGATATCCTTATTCTATATCAAAAAAGAACACATTGCAAGTGTTCTTTTATATATTTTTATACCTCTTAGCAATCTTATACATCTTGCCATCCTCTAATTTCATTCAATTCAATTTCATATTCTTCATCTTGAACAATAAGTTTAGTGTTGTCTTCACTAATTGTTCCATAATTTTTTTTAGTTATAATATTAATTAGTGTATCTTTATCTGGTATTTTTCCTGACTTTACTTTTTCATTATACAAATCTGCTTCTATTTTTTGTATAAGACTTTCCTTTTCCGCTAAATTTTTTGCATCATTAGTTTGATTTATAATTCCTTTTTTTGATGTTATTGAGCCTATTGTTATCCCTGATATTATTAACAAAACTATAATTGTAACAATTAATGTGATTAAAGTTATACCACTTTCTTTTCTTTTCATTAGTAACCTCCTTGTTTTTATTTATTCTATTTTATATTAAAAAAGAATACTTTACAAGTATTCTTTTAGATTTTTATTAAGTATTTTTTAACTATTCTATTTTAACGATTTACTTTAATTGTACTACTGTTACTCCCATTTCTCCTTCACCATAATTTCCTATTCTATAAGACTTAACATGCATATTTGTTTTTAAGAATGCTTGAATGCCTTCTCTTAATTTTCCTGTACCTTTACCATGTACAATTCTAATCTCTTTTAAATTTGCTAAAGTACAGTCATCTAAATATTTATCTATTATAAATACCGCTTCATCAACATTCATCCCTATTACATTTATTTCAGTTTTAACATTTTTAGTTTTAGAAATTTTAGTATATCTTTGATTTAAATCTTTATTATTTTTTTCTGACTTAGCCTTTTGTAAGTCATCTATTTTTAAATTCATTTTTAGTATTCCAATTTGAACTTGTACCTCATTGTCTTTAGATATATGTGATAATACTGTTCCATTTTTTCTTAAAGATTTCACAAAAACTTCTGTATTTGGTTTTATATCTTTAGGTTCTATTTTTTCTTGATTTTCATTATTTGCTATTTTTAAAGAATCACTTAATACGGAGTTTTCTTTTATTTTTTTATTTAACTCATTTCTCAATTTATTTGCAATTTTCGTATTAGCATTTTCATCATTCAATTTTTTTATTATTTCATTTGCTTCTTCTTTAGCATCTAATAAAATATTTCTAGCTTTTACTTTAGCATTATTAATTAATTCTTGTTCTTGTTTTTTCAAATCTTCATTATCTCGTATTAAAGATTTCTCCAAACTTACTATATTTGCTAATTTTTTATTTATTTCTTCTTTTTCTTTTTCAATTTTTGATTTATTGATATATATATTTTTAAGTAATTCTTCTATATCTACATCATTTTTAGATATCTTATTTTTTGCATTTTCTATTATAATTTCTGGAATTCCTAAGTTTTTACTAATTTCAAAAGCATTACTTTTCCCAGGTATTCCAATTAATAACTTATATGTAGGTTTTAATTCTTTTACATTAAATTCAACAGAAGCATTTTCATATTCCTTATTTACAAGTGCATATTGTTTTAATTCCTGATAATGTGTAGTTGCAATTACTAAACTTCCATTTTTCTTAAAATAGTCTAAAATACTCATTGCCAAATTTGCACCTTCTATAGGATCTGTTCCTGATCCTAATTCATCAACTAAAACCAATGAATTTGATGTAGCTTTTTTTATAATTTCTGCTATGTTTACCATGTGTGAAGAAAATGTACTTAAAGAATCTGCTATACTTTGGTCATCACCTATATCTGCAAAAATATTATCAAAAACATATATCTCTGATTTTTCATCTGCTGGGATATTTAACCCACAACAAGCCATTGTGCATAATAGTCCTACTGTTTTTAGACTTACTGTTTTCCCACCTGTATTTGGTCCTGTAATTAATAAAATTTTAAAATCTTTTCCAAGCTTAATCGATATTGGAACAACTTTTTCTTTATCTATTAAAGGATGTCTTGCATTTATTAAATTAATTTGTTTTTCATCACTAATTATAGGTGTAATACCTTTTATATCTTTTGAATACATTGCTTTTGCAAATATAAAGTCTAGTCTTCCTATTATTTTTAAATCATTTTTTATATTGTCAATATATGGTGTAAATAACTCAGTTAAATTTCTTAAAATCTTTTCAATTTCATATTCTTCATTAGCCTTTAATTTGCTTAGTTCATTGTTCATTTCAAAAACTGAAATAGGTTCTATAAATACAGTTGAGCCACCATTTGAAATATCATGTATAAACCCTTTTACTTCTCCTCTATACTCTTCTTTAATAGGAATTACAAATCTATCATTTCTAATAGTTATAATATTTTCTTGTATATATTTAGAATATCTTGAAGAATGAATCATATTATTTAAACTATTTCTAATATCTTGTTCTAACTTTCTTTGTCTTTTTCTGATTGAATTCAATTCACTTGAAGCTCTATCATCTATCGTATTTTCATCTATTATACATTTTGAAACTTTTTGTATAATATCATTATTTGTATATAAATTTTCAAATAAATTTTTTAAAATTTCATATTGATTTTTGTCTAAAAAATCTTTATCAAAATATTCTTTTAATTCTTTTGCTTGTATAAAAACTTTATTTAAAGTTAGTAAAGATTTTGCTGAAAGTGAAGAATTTACTTCTAAAATTTTTAGTTCATCTTCCATATTGTCAGTTTCATAAAAACCTGGTGTTCCATTTCTATAAACCAAATTAACCGCTTCTTCTGTTTCTTTTAACAATTTTTTTACTTCTTTTTTATCATTTTTTGGCATTAAAGTACAGGCTATGTTTTTTCCAACATAAGTTGAAACATAGCCTTCTAATATTTTTAATATTTGATTAAATTCTAATTTTTCTAAATTATACATATTTTTCAATTAAAATAACCTGCCTTCCACTTCTTGTATTTCCTGTAAATTCTTTTATAATAAATCTTCCTTTTCCACGAATAGTAATAATATCTTTCAATTTTATTTGTTTTGAAGGCTTTGTTTCATTTTGACCATTCACAAAAACTCTTTCTTGGTTAATTATTTGAACAGCCTTACTTCTTGATGTTCTAGCTAAATCTGATACAATATTATCAAGCCTTAAAGATGGAACGATAATTGAAATTTCCTCTATTTTTATTTCCTTTTTTCTTAAGTTTGATAATTCTTCAATTGATATTTTTGTATTTTCAAATCTAGTAAGAGATGGTAATTCTTTTTTTAAAATTTCTGCAAAATCATTAACAACCAATATATCTGCACCATCATCAAATACCAAAATATCTCCAACTTTTTCACGGTTTAAACTTAACTTTACAATACCTCCCAGATAATTTCTATGAGAATATTTTCCATAATCATCTTCTGACAATTCTATTCTTATAACTTTTAACATTTTTCCATAATTTTTTTCAATCATCTTTTCATCATATTTATCTGGAAAAATAATAAGAATTTTTCTTTCTGCATCACTATATCCACCATATAATATATAGTTTTTAAACTTTATCTTTCTTAAAAAATTTTCTACTAAGGAGATTTGATACATGTCTAAAAAATCAGTACATTCTAGTGTTTCTCTTGTTTTAGAAAATTCTATTTTATCTAAAACTTGAGATAAACACATTTTGTCTTCTCTTCTTTTATAATCTGTTAAATCCATAGATTTCCTCCAATTCTTCTACTCCACCATGTTTAATAAATTCATCTGGATAAGCATAAGTTTTAATTTTAACATCTTTAATTTCATTATCTATTATTAGTTCTTTTACTGCTGTTGCTAAACCATTTATTATTGTTCCATCTTCTATTGTTATAACATTTTTTGTTTTTTCTATTGATTTTTTTATAGTTTCTTTATCTAAAGGTTTTAGAAATCTAGCATTGATAATTTCCACAGTTTTATTTTCATCTTTTTCTTCTAATCTTTCTGCCATTTTTTTAGCTTTTGCTACCATTTTTCCTATTGCTATAATAGTAATATCTTCTCCATTTTTTATTATTTCTGCTTTTCCCATTTCTATTTTTTCATGTTTTTCAAATTTTTCTTTTGATTCTCCACCTCTAGGATATCTAATTACTACTGGCTTTTTTTGTTCTATTGCATATTCTAACATATCTTCAAATTCTTTAAAATCTTTTGGTGCCATTATTGTTAAATTTGGTACTAATCTAAAAAAAGCCATATCTAATGTTCCTTGGTGAGTTTCTCCGATCTTGTCCAACTATACCTGCTCTATCGACACACATAATAACTGGTAACTTTTGTATTGCAATATCATGTATTACCTGATCATAAGCTCTTTGATAAAATGATGAATATAGCGGTACTACTGGTATTATTCCTTCTTTTGCCATTCCAGCAGCTAAACATATTGCATGCTGCTCAGCAATTCCTACATCAAAGAATCTATCTGGGAATTTTTGACTAAATTCTTTTAATCCTGTACCATCTCTCATAGCAGCCGTTATTGCAACAATGTTATTATTCTTGTTTGCCATTTCTATTAGTTTATCACCAAACACCTTAGAGTAATCTTTATCCTTTTGTTTTGTTGGTTTTCCTGTTTCTATGTCAAATGGTCCAGTTCCATGAAATTTGTCTGGGTTTTCTTCTGCAATTTTATATCCTTTACCTTTTTTTGTTAGAACATGAAGTAAAACAGGTCCATCCAATTGTTTTGTTATTTTTAACATTCTTTCTAATTCTTCAATATTATGTCCATCAACAGGTCCCAAATATCTAAAACCAATATCTTCGAAATACATCTTTGGGATAATTAATTGCTTTATACTTCTTTTTAATCTTTGTACAATTTTTACAAATGGCTTTCCTATTACAGGAATTTTACTTATGATTTTTTTCCCTGAAATATTTGACTTTGTATATCCTCTTTTTGTTCTTAGCTTACTTAATAGCATATTAATTCCACCAATATTTTTAGATATACTCATTTCATTATCATTTAATATTACTGTTAATCTAGCTTTACTACATCCTGCATCATTTAAAGCTTCCAAAGCCATTCCACCTGTTAAGGCTCCATCACCTATTACAGCGATTACATTATTATCTTCACCTTTTATATCTCGTGCTCTTGCCATTCCAAGTGCTGCAGAGATTGATGTGCTACTATGACCTGTATTAAAACAATCTGTTTCAGATTCATTTGTTTTTGGAAAACCAGCGAGTCCATCCAATTTCCTAATAGTTTTTAATTTATCTTTTCTTCCTGTTAAAATTTTATGAACATAAGACTGATGTCCAACATCCCAAACTATTTTATCTTTTGGCAAATCAAAAACCGTATGTAGAGCAATAGTTAGCTCTACAATACCTAAATTTGAAGCTAAATGTCCTCCATTTTTTGAAACCACATCTAGTATATAATTTCTAATTTCATTTGCTAATTCTTTTTGTTCTATTATATTTAACTTTTTTATATCACCATTTTTTTCAATTTTTTCTAACATAATTATCACCTTTTTGCTTTTTATGAATCAATTTGAACCTGTCCCAAAACTGACATTTTGCAAATTAAATCTACAGATTTTTCTATTCCTAATGAATCTGAATTTATACATATATCATAATTTGATGCTTTTTCCCATTCCTCTCCAGTATAGTATTTGTAGTGATTTGCTCTTTGTTTATTTATTTTCTTAATTTCTTTTTCTGCATCTTGTTCTTTTGTATTATAATATTTGGTTACTCTTTTTATTTTATCCTTCATACTACTTGATATAAATACATTCAATACATTTTTTTGGTCCTTTAATACATAATTAGCACATCTACCTATTATTACACAAGGTTCTTTATTTGATAATTCTTTTATTAAATTAGCTTCTTCAACATATAATTCATCTTGATTACTAAGAGTTCCTGTTTGTCCATTATTTCCCAAGTCTATGTCATTTCTTTTTTGTTCAATTTTCTTTATATATTCTATTGATAATCCAGTTTTTTCTGATATCATTTCTGATATTTCTTTATCATATAATTTTATTCCAAGTTTTTCAGCTACTAATCTTCCTATATATCTTCCACCAGATCCATATTCTCTTGATATTGTAATTACAACAGGTATTTTTTCTTCATTATGTTCTTCTGTCATTTCGTCTAATTCTTCCATTGGTGTTATTTTATTATTTAAATTTTTAACTTCAATTATGATTAATGTTCCTGCAAGTAAAATTGCTATACTATCTGCAACTGGTGCTGAATATAGTAATCCATCTATACCAAATACATTTCCTAAGATAATCATCGCAGGTATCAATAATAATAATTGTCTTGATAATGATATAATTGCACTTTTTGTACTTTTACCAATTGATTGAAAAAATATTCCTGCTGGGAATTGTATTCCATAAGTAAATGCTAGTAATAAATATCTTCTAAATGCCATACAAGCAAATTCTGTATATAGTTCATCACCTTTACCAAATACCTCAATTAGTTTATCTGGTATTGTTTGGAATAATGTAAATGCAAATACTGATATTATTGTACTTATTCCTAATACATATATTAATGTTTTCTTTACTCTATCATATTTTTCAGCACCATAATTGTAACCAAGTATTGGTTGTGCTCCAACTGCTATTCCTATTATTATACTTGTTAATATATTACTTATTTTCATTACAATACCAAGTACTGTTAAAGGTATATCTGCTCCAAATTTTGATGCAGCACCACATTTATTTAACATATTGTTTTCACATGCAATTACTGCTACAATACTTATCTGTGTTATAAAACTACTAACTCCAAGTGCTAATAATTTTCTTATTATTGTTCCGTCTGGTTTAAATGATTCTTTTTCTAATTTTATAGTTTTGAATTTTCTAATATATGCAATATTTAAAACTGCTGTTAATAATTGACTTCCAATTGTTGCAATCGCTGCACCCTTTACTCCCATGTGTAATATAAATATAAAAATTGGGTCTAAAATAGTATTTACAACTGCACCAAGAATCATAGTTGTCATAGAATACCTTGGTTTTCCATCTGCCCTTATTAATGAATTAAGAACTGAACCAATTGTCATAAAAGGAAATCCAAAAGAAATAATATATCCATATTCTAATGCATATGGTCTAATACTATCTGTACAGCCAAGTAATGTAATTAATTGTGGTAAAAAAATTATACAAATTGCAGAAATTAAGATAGAAATAAATATTGAAATAATAATACCATTACCTACACCTTTACTTGCTATTTTTTCTTTTTTCTCACCTAATTTCAAACTTAAATATGCTGAAGTACCATCACCTACCATTGCAGTAAATGCAAATGCCAATACAGATAATGGGAATATAATATTTGTAGCACCATTACCTAAATAACCAACGCCTTGACCAACAAATATTTGATCAACAATATTATAAAGTGCATTTACAACCATTGATATAATACATGGTATTGAAAATTTTCTAATTAATTTACCTATTTTCTCAGTTCCTAAAATATTTTCCATTTTTCTCTTTCCTCCTTGTACTTTTTAGAACATATCTCTAATTTATGCCTAAAAAAAGCAACTATATGATTATACCATATAATTGCTTAAAATGTAAATCTTTTTTATAAAATTACGACTTTATTTTCTCTTACACCAATTTTTGCTTTTTTATTTTTAGTTATTTCACCATCTAAAATAGCTTCTGCAAGTTTATCTTCTAAAACACTTTGTATTGTTCTTCTTAGTGGCCTTGCTCCAAAATTTTTGTCTATTCCTTTACTTGCTATTAATTCTTTTACTTCTGAATCTAATTCTATTTTTATTTTTTGATTTTCTAACCTTTTAGTTACTTCTTTTAGCATAATATCTATTATTTCGTTTACTTCCGTATCTGTTAATTTATGAAATACTATTATTTCATCAATACGGTTTATAAATTCTGGTCTAAGTTCTTTTTTTAGTTCTTCCATAACTTCTTTTTTAGTTTCTTCATATTCTTTTTTTATGTCTTCCTTTTCATTTGTTGCACCTACAAATCCAAGTTTTTTCTTGTCAGTTATTAATCTTGCACCAATATTAGATGTCATTATAATTACAGTATTTTTAAAGTTTACTGTCCTTCCCTGACTGTCTGTTAATCTTCCATCTTCTAGTATTTGAAGTAACATATTCATAACATCTGGATGTGCCTTTTCTATTTCATCAAATAATATTACTGAATATGGTTTTCTTCTAATTTTTTCTGTTAATTGTCCTCCTTCATCAAATCCAACATATCCTGGAGGTGAACCTATTAATTTTGATACAGAGTGTGGTTCCATATATTCTGACATATCTACTCTAATCATTGAATTTTCATCTCCAAATAAGCATTCTGCTAATGCCTTTGATAATTCTGTTTTTCCTACTCCTGTTGGTCCTAAAAATAGGAATGATCCTATTGGCCTTTTTGGGTCTTTTAGTCCAACTCTTCCTCTTCTTATTGCTTTTGCGACTGCTTCTACTGCTTCATTTTGTCCTATAACCCTTTCATGTAAATTTTTCTCAAGATTTTTTAGTTTTACATTTTCATTCTCTGTTATTTTTTTAACTGGAATTCCTGTCCAATTTGCTATTACTTCAGCAATATTTTCTTCTGTTATATTTGCAACTTCTTTGTTATTTTTGTTCTTCCACTTTTTCATTTCATTATCATATTTTTCTTTTAACTGTTTTTGTTTATCTCTAAGAGTTGCTGCCTTTTCAAATTTTTGAATTCTTACTGCTTCTTCCTTATTTTTAGATACCTCTTCAATTTCTTCCTCTAATTTCTTTAATACATCTGGTTCTGTATAAGATTTAAGTTTTGCTCTTGATGCTGCTTCATCGATTAAATCTATTGCTTTATCTGGTAAATATCTATCATTTATATACCTTGTAGACATTTTAACAGCAGCATCTATTGCTTCATCTGTAATCTTCACACCATGATGAGCCTCATATTTGTCTCTTATTCCTTGCAAAATCTTGATAGTATCTTTTTCGCTTGGTTCATTTACAATTACTGGGCTAAACCTTCTCTCTAATGCCGCATCTTTTTCAATATATTTTCTATATTCATTTAAAGTTGTAGCTCCAATTAGTTGAATTTCTCCCCTTGCTAAAAGCGGTTTTAAAATATTTGCTGCATCAATTGCTCCTTCTGCTGCTCCTGCGCCAACAATTGTATGGATTTCGTCTATAAATAAAATAATATCTCCAGCTTTTTTCACTTCATCTAAGGCTTTTTTTATTCTTTCCTCAAAATCTCCTCTATATTTACTACCTGCAACCATGCTAGAAATATCCATAGTTACAACTCTTTTATCTTTTAATATTTCTGGTACATCTCCTGAAACAATTTTCTGTGCCAACCCCTCAACTGCTGCAGTTTTACCAACACCTGGTTCTCCAATTAAACAAGGATTATTTTTTGTTCTCCTTGATAAAATTTGAATAACTCTATCAATTTCTTCTTTTCTTCCTACAATTGGGTCTAACTTGCCATCCTCAGCTTTTTTTGTTAAGTCTTGTCCAAATTGATTTAAAGTAGGTGTTAAATTAAAACTTCCTCTTTTTCTATTACCTTTAGAAGATTTATCATCACCTGAGAAATCCTCTCCTTCATTTATAACTTTAACAATTTCGTTATACATTTTTGGAATATTTATATCAAGTTCAAGCATAATTCTAGTAGCAATACTATCAGCTTCTCTTAAAATTCCAATTAATAGATGCTCTGTTCCTATATAATTATAACCTAATTTTCTAGCCTCAACAAATGCATTTTCAATAACTCTTTTACTTCTTGGTGTAAAGCCTAGTGTACCTTCTAATGTTTCTTCTTGACCCACTAATTCTATAATTTTGTCAATTATAATATCTGATGTTATTGATTGATTTTCTAAAACCTTAGCAGCAACTCCACTTCCTTCTTTAACTAAACCATATAAAATATGCTCTGTTCCAATATAATTATGTCCAAGTTCAATTGCTGCCTCATTTGCAAGTTCAATAGCTTTTTTAGCTCTATTTGTAAATTTATAAATCATTTTATCGACCTCCTTTATTTTTCTATGATCTTATGAATTGCTTCTACTCTTTTTATATCTTGTTCTATAGCATCACATTGAATTCCTAAGTATTTTTGTAAATTTGCAGGTTTTGTATACAAACACAATTCCTTTACCTTTTTATCTGTTAGTTCATCTATAATTCCTAAATCTACTCCTAATTTTATATTAGATAAAAGTTCTTTACATTCTTCATAACTTATTTTTCTAGCATTTGTTAATAACCCATAACTTCTGTATATTAAATCCTCTATTTCTAATGGATTTTTTGTTAATAATTTTCTTGCTTGTCTTTCTTGTTCTATTATCTGTTTTATTATTACTTGTAAATTTTTTATTATTTCTTTTTCTGTAATTCCAAGTGTTTGTTTATTTGATATTTGATATATATCTCCTTGTTTAGATACATTTTCTCCGTAATTTCCTCTTATGTTCATTCCAAATTCATCTACAGCTTCTAGTATTTTTCTAATATTTTGTGTCTTTGATAATGCTGGTAAATGTAGCATCACAGATGCTTTTAATCCTGTTCCTACATCATTTAAAGTACTTGTTAGGTATCCATATTTTTTGTTTACAGCATATCCTAAAATATCTCCTATTTTTTCATCTACTTCTATAGCTAAATTTAATGTATTTTCAAAATCCATTTCTGAGCTAAATACTTGCAAACATAAATGTTCTTTTCCACCTATCATTATACATATATTTTCTTCATCATTAATTAATATACTCCCTGTTTTAGCTCTTTTTGAAACAAACTCTGGACTTATTAAATTTTTTTCTACTAAGCTCATTTTTGTTATATCATCCATATCTGCTAATTTTAAAAATTTTAATCCATAACCTATTTGATATAAATTATCCTTTATCTTATTTTCTAATTTTTCTATTTCTTCTTTTTTTACTAAATTAAATTTAAATTCACTTAAATTTCTTAAAAATCTAATTCTCAAACTTTTTACAACATCTTGGTTATTTCCACCTTCTAAATACCAATTCACTATATTCACCACCCTATTTTTCTAATTTGTTAATTTCATCTCTATATTTTGCAGCATCTTCATATCTTTCATCTTTAACAGCTTGTTTTAAGTTTTCTTTTAATTCTTCTAATTTAGTTTTTTCTTTATTATTATTTTGTGTTTCATCTTTTTCTTTTTTTGAAGATTCTGTATTAATTCCCATTTTTTTCTCTATCTTTTTATCTATTTCTTTTCCTATTCTTCCTACGTGATGAGTTTCACCTTGAATTCTTTTTAAGATAGGATCTAATCTAGTTCCAAAAACATCATAACAATCTTTACAACCTAGTTTTCCTGTATTTGTGATATCATTAAATGTATATCCACATGTATCACACTTTAATGTTTTTAATTCTGATATCATTGGCATAAAATCTGTATTTCCAAAATCCTCTAGAAAACCTCCTAAAAAATTAGAAAAATTGATTGGCATACTAAAATCCATATTGCCTATTCCTAGTTTTTTACTACATTCTTCACATAAATTCATTTCCTTTTTTCTACCATTTATATTTTCTTCATATCTAACATTTGCTTCTCTTTTTCCACAATTTTCACATAACATAATTTTTACCTCCTATATATTTAATAACATATTTTTAAAAATTCTTGCTCTTACTTCATCTTTTGTTTCTTTTGGTAATCTTAAAACATTATCACTTGTTGCAACTTTCAATAGTTTTGCATCTTTGGCATTTACTATATTATAAGTTAATAAATCATTAATTAATATATCAACCTCGTGAGCTGTTAGTTTAGAACCTATATTGTTTATTATATGCATTCTATATTCTTCATTTGAATTATTCATCTTTTTTATTGTAATGTGTCCACCTCCACCACGTCTACTTTCTACATAGTAGCCTTGTGATGGCTTAAACCTAGTTGATATTACATAATTAATTTGTGAAGGTACACAATTAAATTGTTCTGCTAATTCATTTCTTTGAATTTCAATTGAATCATTTTCATCTTGAAGTAACTCTTTTATAAATTCTTCAATTATATCTGACATTCTCAATATAAATCACCTCTTTTAACTTTGACTTTCTTTGACCTTTCTATTGTTATTATACTATAATACAAATATTTTTCAATTCTTGTTTTTGACTTTCTTTGACTTTTAATGTTGCATTTATATTAGTTTTCTTTTATTTTCTAATTATTTCTCTTTTTATCTTCTTTTTTTGTCATTTTTTGTAATTCATTTGCTCTCTCTTTTTGTTTCTCTGGTGCAACCCATCCAAAAAAACTAGGCACTGATTCTCCGTATTTCGTACTATCTTCATTTTCTCTTTTTTCTTTTTTATTCATAAAAATAAATCCCCCTTTTATTGTTATTTACAATTTGGGAGATTTTATACACTTTATTATATAATAATTATATTTATATAAATGATTTTATATCAAGTATTTCTTTTTCTGATAAACCTGTTATTTCCTCTATTTCTTCAATTTTTATATTCTTTTTTATCATTTTTTTAGCTGTTTCTATTATTCCTTCTTTTATTCCTTCTTCTATCTTTCTTTTTATATCTTTTTCTTTTTTTGCTAATTCTCCTTCTTTTTTACTTAACTTTCCTTCTTTTTCACTTAGCTTTCCTTCTTTTTCACTTAGCTTTCCTTCTTTTTCACTTAGCTTTCCTTCTTTT
>CAMNPT010000005.1 GCA_946548575.1 uncultured Clostridium sp.
ATTTACATATTTTTCAAGTTTTTATAATTAATTTCTCAAAAAATTCATCGCAAAATTATACATTTTTCGACACGCTTTTTTACTTTTGCCACAAGCTCTGTACTTTTTAGACAAAAATGTCATATTTAAACTTGTCAACAAAATAGAAATTTGCTTTTACAAATTACTTGTTATATAATTAAATCAAATTTGGAGGTTTTATGAAAAAATTATTATTTAAATTATTTTTATTTTTATTAACTGTAGTAACAATTATTGCATCAATACTATTTGTTATAGGATATGTATATTATACTAACACACTAAAGGAAAAAACTCTAACAGAAAAAGTTGAAGCTATTACAAGTAAAGAACATTTCACTACTTTTGAAGAATTGCCAGAAATCTATATTAATGCTGTAATTGCTGTTGAGGATCATAGATATTATAGCCATGGACCAGTTGACATCATTGGAATTGCAAGAGCTTTTTATATAAACATAAAAAATAAAGAATTTGATGAAGGTGGAAGTACAATAACACAACAAGTAGCTAAAAATGTAATTTTTAATCAAGATAAATCATTAGTAAGAAAATTAGGAGAAGTTTTTGGAGCTTTTGATTTAGAAAAAAACTATACAAAACAAGAAATTTTTGCTTTATATGTTAATTCTTCTTATTTTGGAGATGGCTATTATTGCATTTATGATGCAAGTATGGGATATTTTAATAAAGAGCCTAAAGATTTAAATTTAGATGAAGCCTCTATGCTTGCAGGTATTCCTAATGCACCATCTTTGTATTCTCCAACTGTTAATTTAGAATTGGCTAAAAAAAGACAAGCTCACGTATTAAAAAAAATGACTGAATATGGATATATTACAGGAGACTAATATTTCGAAATATTAGTCTCCTATTTCAACTTCTATATTGTATATATTTCTTTCTCCATCTAGTTTTAATTTATTTTCTATTTCATTTCCATTTAATGAAACTCTTTTTACTCCTGTATTTTTTCCTAATTGATTTTTTACTGTTATATTATATATACTTTCTTTATATCTATACTGAATTTGATATTCCTTCCAATCTTTTGGAATACATGGTTCAAAATACATATATCCATTTTTTATTTTCAAACCTAAAATATATTCTATTCCTGCTTTATAATACCAACTTGAAGAACCTGTATACCATGTCCAACCACCTTGTCCTGCTAAATTATTTGCACCATAAATATCTGCGGGAATCACATACGGTTCTACCTTGTATTTTTTACTTGCTTCTTTTATTCTAGAATGCTCTATTGGATTTATCATTTTATATAAATTTAGTGCTCTATCACCAAATCCCAAAATTGCTTGTGCAATAATTACCCAACAAGATGCATGTGTGTATTGCCCTCCATTTTCTCTTACACCTGGTAAATATGATTTTATATATCCCGGTTCTAGTTTTCCCTTTTCAAATGGAGGATCAAGCAATTTTATTATTCCATTCTCTCTATCAATTAAATGATTTTCTAGACTTTCAATTGATATATATTTTTTATCATTATCACCTGCATTTGAAATTATACTCCAACTTTGAGCAATACTATCTATTCTACATTCATCATTTTCTATACTACCTAATATACTTCCATTATCCATATATGCTCTTTTATACCATCTTCCATCCCATCCACTAGTATTTAATGCTTTTTTCAAATTTATTTTTATATTTTCATATTTGTTTGCTAATAATTCATCATTTTTTTCTTTACAAATTGGTATGAATTTTTCTAAAATTGCATATAAGAAAAATCCTAACCATATACTTTCACCTTTCCCCTTATTTCCAACTGTACTAAATCCATCGTTCCAGTCTCCTGAACCAATTTTAGGTAATCCGTGTTCTCCAAAATTTAAACTTTTTTCAATTGCTTTTATGCAATGTTCATAAATTGTTCCTTTTATTTCACTTTTCTCATAACAATCATATTTTTCATCTTGACCTGGTTCTAAGATTGCTCCCTTTAAATATTCTGTTTCTATATCTAAAACTTCTATATCTCCTGTAAATTCTATATATTCTATAACTAAATAACAAAGCCATAATAAATCATCTGAAAATCTTGTTCTAATTCCTCTACCTGTTTCATCATGCCACCAATGTTCAACATCTCCTTCTATAAATTGATGTTTACTATGTTTTATTATTTGTTGTTTCATAAATTCTGGCTCTAAATATTTTAGACCTAAAGTATCTTGCAACTGATCCCTAAATCCATAAGCACCACCTGATTGATAATATCCGCTTCTTCCATATAATCTACTTGTAATGGTTTGATACGTTACCCATCCATTTAGCATAATATTAACAGATTCTAATGGTGTATAAACCTGCAATCTTCCGTAATAGCTCACTCCAATATTTTTTTGTTGCAACCAATTCTTGTTTACAATTACTTAATTTCTGATATTTATAAGAAACATTTTTACAATCAATTTTATTTTCATCAGCTCCTAAAACAATTGATATTTCCTTACTTGCAAAACTTTCAAGCTCAATTTCTATTTCATAAGCTATACATGAATTTTTACCAAAACCATTTTTATTATTTAAATTAACTTTTTTAATGCCATTAGGATCTGATATTCCGTCCTTCTCCTAAAAAGAAATTTTTATCACCTGTATATGATTGTATTTTTTCACTACAAGATACATATATAATATTTTGTATCTCTTCAGTTTGATATTGATTTTTGGCAAATAACATATTATTATTCCTATCTATATCCACGCTTATAAAACTATTTGTCTTTATTTCATCTTCTCCTATAACAGGTTTTATATAATAATAAAGTTTTAATTTTTTTCTATTTGGTGTTATATTTTTTATATTTAAAATATTGATTTTACAAGAATCTTCTCTTGGCACAAATACAATTAACTCCTGTTCTAATTCATCACTCTTATGGATGTATTTTGCATATCCAAATCCATAAACTATATTATAATTTCTATTGTCTGGCATAGGGTTTAATCCTAAAGACCATTTCTTTTGGTTATCTAAATCTTTAAAATAAATAACCTCACTTGGAATATCTAAGCAAGGATCATTTGCCCATGCTGTTACTCTATTTAATCTACTATTTTTATACCATGTATATCCACCCATATTTTCAGTTATAACTGTTCCAAATTTTTTGTTAACTAACATGTGACTCCATACTGTAGGTAATCTATTTTGTTTATCTACTTTAATTAAATATTCTTTTCCATCTTTAGAAAATCCTCCATATTCATTGTAATATTTTAAAGCCTCTGCATTCTCTATTATATTTATATCATCATTAGCTTCTTCTTCTATTTTTATTTCATTTTTGTCATATTCAACAGTTTGCTCATAATTTTCTATATATTCCTCTTCTAATTCCTTTATATTATTTTTTAATCCACCTTTATTACTATCTATTACTATTGTAGCTATAAAATCTAAAAGCTTTTTATCTTTTTCTTCTATTTCACCTTTTGATAAAGTAAATATTCCACCCTTTATATTTTTTAAATAAGCAATTTGCTCATTTAAAATGGTCCCTTCAATTTCTTCTTTCACATAATTTTCATAACTATGTTTTTCTTCATCTAATATTACTAATTCTATTTGTATATTTTTTGTTCTAAAAAATTCATAAGCTTTTAGTACTTCTTTTACTACATAACTATCATTTACATCTCTAATCTTAACAAGTAAGATAGGTAAATCTCCTGATATTCCATATTTCCATAAATCTCTTTGATTAAAACTATTCTGATTTAAATTTTTTATTCTTATACTTCTTGTTTGATTTTCAAAAATCATATATGACAACATTTTTTGATATAATTCGATTTCTTTTCCCCTTATGCCAAGATATCTACTTTCTGCTTCAACCCTTGCCTTAGAAAGTTCAAATTCTTTTTCTACATTTTCTATTGCTTGATATTTTTCTATATTTTCTTTTACCTTCAGAATTTCTTCTCCAACAGACAAAATCAAATTTACTGTTGCTTCTTCTTGTGGTTTTATCTTTATAATCTTTTTTAATGCTACAACTGGTTCAGTTACAAGTCCAATTTTCTTTGATAATGGAATAGAATTTTTAATCATTTGCGGTAATCCATAATTTCCTCTTCCTATAAATTTTTCTTTATCAATTTCAAATTCTAACTCTCCTATTGTTTCAATATTTGTAGACAAATTTGCCGCTAAATAAACATTTTTTGATTTTATATCTCTGTTTTTTCTTTTGATAATAAGACTATTTATTTTATTGTCAAATTCTAGTTCTAAGAAAAGATTATTAAATATAGGGTGTGCATAATCTTGCAATTTATTTGATAATACTGGTTCAAAATAACACGTAATTTCTAATACTTCTTCTTCATTTCCTTGATTTTCTAGAATCATTCTTCTAAGTTCTACTGGTTCATTAGAACTTATTGTAGTTTCTATTCTTGTTTTTATATTTCCCTCTGAAATTTCTTGTTTAACTTTATCTGGCATAAAACTAATAGAATATTGATTTTTCTTATTAAATAAAAAATTCGAGCTCCAAATTTGCTTAGTTTTTATATTTTTAATTGTTAAAAAAATTCCTTGAGGATAGTCAGCTGTTGGTTTAAATCTATTTATATATATATCCTTATATTTACTTACTCCATATCCTTTTTGATTTATAGCAATAGTATAATTTTCATTTGATATAACATTACCTGTTATTAATCTTTCATCTATTTTATTAAATTTAGTTTCTATATAATTTTCATAATCTTTATACTTTAATTTTTCTACTTTTTCTTTACTTTCTTTTGTTATTAAAGCTTTATCTGGCATTATTTCTTGTAATAATATATTTACAGCTTCCATTTCCGGATTATTCATAAATCTCTTTTGTAATATTTGATTATTAAAAAAATTATTTATAGATAATAAAATCAGACCCTGATGATGTGCCATATAAGTTTTTACTATAGCAGATGTTCTCCCTTTTTCTACTCTTTCTGGAGTATAATCTATTGATTCATAAAATCCATATTTATTATACATTCCTTGCCTTTCTAAAGTTTTTAAATTTTGAATAACTTCTTTTGGTGAATCATTAATTGCTAAAACTCCACCATAAGTAGATACAACCTGTTCATCAGCAAGTCCTCTTTTTAGTCCTAACCATGGAATTCCAAATGCCTTATATTGATAATTTGATTTTAAATCTTTTAAATTAAATGCCGCTTCTGATATTCCCCATGGTATATTTAATTTTTTTGCATATTCTTTTTGACTCATAATCATAAATTTACAAGATTCATCTAACAAACTCCCTTTATATCTTGGAATATTTATATTTGGCATTAAATATTCAAACGCAGTTCCTGACCACGATATAAGTCCTTTATATTTCCCTAATATTGTTAATGTTTTACTTAAGTGATTCCAATGTTTTGCACTAATATCTTTTTTTGCTATTGCAACCAAACTTGCTTGCCTAGCTTCTGATGCTAACAAATCATAATATGAATCTGTCAACTTATTTTCCTCTATATTAAATCCTATAGAAAATATTTGTTGTTCCCAGTTGTATAGTACAGAAAAATTCGTATCATCAATTATTTTTGTTACTATATTTAATAAATTTTCTATCTCTTCATTGTATAGATTTTCTTTTAAAAATGTTTTTACAACATACAAATAACCAACAAAATTCCCACTATCTACTGTTGATATATATCTTGGTACTAAAGGTTCTAAAGTTTTTGTATTATACCAATTGTATAAATGACCATTCCATTTTTGCAATTTTTCTATAGTACTGATTATATTTTTTAATAATTGAATTGTTTTTTCTTTGTTTATAAATTTCATATCATAAGCTGAAATTACAGCAAGCATTGAAAGTCCAATATTTGTTGAAGATGTTCTTTTTACTATCTTTTCTTTTCTTCCTTCTTGATAATTATCTGTTATTAAATAATTATTTTCCTTATTTAAATATTCATCAAAAAAACTCCATGTTTTTTGAGCAATTTCTTTTAAATATTCTTTTTCTTGATTATTTATCTGCTCTATTGGTTGTTTTTCGTTATTTTCTTTACTTATATACCACTCTACTATAGGATTAATAAACCAAAAAATACCTAATAATATTGCAAAAATATTATTTTTTAAGATTCCTACTCCTATACTTATTAAACCAAATAAAATATTAATCCACATTTGTTTGTAATAATTAATTAAACCTGATTTTGCTTGTCTTTCAGCTTCTTCTGATGTTGTCCATTCTAACAAATGATTATGTGATATACACATTCTATAAATTGTTTTTAAAATAGCTTTTACTGAAATATATGCTTTATGTGGCAAAACACCTATAGTTAAAAATAATCTTAAAATACTTCCCTTTGCACCAGATATTTTCGGTGTAAATGTCTTTTGCTTTTCTTCTCCTTCTTTTTTTAGTATAATTATATCTAATAATTCTAATATAAATGGAAAAGCTGATATTCCAATTAATAATAAAACTATTGGATATATTTTTATTTTATTTATAGCTCCTATTATATTTACATAAACTATTGATAATATTAAACTAAATTCCAATAAACTTCGTCTTAAATTATCAAATATTTTATATTTAGAAAGTAAATTTAACTGACTTTTTGCCCTAATCCAACTTATTATTTGCCAATCTCCTCTAATCCATCTTGATAATCTATTAATAAAAGTATTGTATTTACTTGGATATCCATCCATAAGCATAATATCAGATACTAAACCACAACGTAAATAACATCCTTCCAATAAATCATGACTTAATACCGTATTTTCTGGTATTTCATTTTTCATTACTTTTGAAAATACTTTTAAATCATATATACCCTTTCCTGTAAATATTCCCTCTTTAAAATTATCTTGATAAAAATCCGAAATAGCATTTGTGTATGAATCTATTCCACCTGCTCCTGCAAATATTTTTGTAAACAAATTCTTATTACTTATATCTAAATTTATTCCAACCCTTGGTTGCATGATACCATAACCATCTATAACAATATTTTTAGCTTCATCAATTTTTGGTTTATTTAAAATATGGCTCATAGCTCCAACTAATTCAAATGCTGAATCCAAAATCAAATCTGTATCAGCATCTAAAGTTATAATATATTTTACCATATTATATTTTTCTTTAATATTATCAAAAGTACTCTCTTTAAATGGATTTTGAATATTTCCTAAAAGGTATTCATTAAATTGGTTTAACATACCTCTTTTTCTTTCCCATCCAAGGTATGAATGTTCACTTTCATTTAAAACTCTTTTTCTATATATAAAATTAAATATTGATATATTATCTTTATTTTTGTATTTTTTATTCAATATTTCTACTTGTTTTCTTCCCTCTTCTATTATTTCTAAATCAATTTTTTCATCTTTTTTATTACTTTGTGTACAATCTCCAAGTAAAGTAAAATATAAATTTGGTGATTTGTTTGCCAAATAATATACTTCCAATTTTCTCATTAAGTCTTTTACTTTCTGCCTAGAGTTAATAATTGTAGGTATTACAACCATTGTGCTGTTCTCTTTGTCTATTCCTTCTGAAAAATTAAGTTTTGGTATTAATTTTGGTTTTACAGTTTTGCTTAAAATATATTGTATTATCTGAATTATAATTTCAGATACTGGAATTATAAATATTATTGTTCCTAAAATTATTTGCCAAATATTTAAATTAATTAAACTACTAATAAAAGCAGAAATAAGAATACTAAAAATTGAAATTATAGAAATATATAACTGTGTTTTAAATTTTATATTGATAGGCTCTTTTTTTTGATAATTTAAAATTTTATAAAGTTCATTTTCTCCTTTATCTATTAAATAATAACCAATATGAGATTTTTTTGTTGTGTTTGACTTTGTTTGTGCTAATTCTAAAAGTTTTCTTGCTATATATATCTCAGATATTTTTGTTTTTTTAGATATTTCTTTAATTCTATTTCTATAATACCCTTTTGTCTTAATATCCATTTTACTATAAATTCCACTTGGATCTTTTTTTAGTAACTCTTCTACTCCATTTACTTTTTCAAATACTTCTAGAAAATTAATTCTCTGAATTTTCTTTATACTTGTAATACTGTTTCCAATTAAAACTTTTCTAACTGCTATATCAAAATGTTCTTTTTTTATCACATCAGATACTGTTGTTCCTGTAAGCTCTACTGTCTCCTCTAATGCATTTAAATAGCTATATCCTTTTTTTCCATACCTTTTTAAAATATAGGACATATATTCTATAAATGGATATTGCATATCCTCAAATCTATTTTTTGTTCTTATAGAATTTTTAAATATTAAATCTTGCCTTGGTTTATTTTCTACCAATCTTTCTACAATGTTTTCTGCTTTATATTTTTGCATTTGTGCTGTATATATTCTTTCACAAACTTCTCTAATATTTTCAATAATTGCTATTTCTATAAATAAACCTATATTCCATATTTCCTCCATACTTAACGTTTTTTTTGTTTGGTAACTTGCTAAATAATTTTCTAAATCTTTTCTTTCAATTTTATTATCTGTAAAACTTGCTATTTCCGATGCTAATACATATATCCTTGCAAATCCTTTATATTGTCCATTTCCTAATCCTAAAAAATTGGTATATTTTTTTAATGTTAATTCTTTTTCTATTTGTTTTACAGTTTCTTCTATTATATATAAATTATCTAATAACCATTCTCCTGCTGGATGTATACTTATTCCAAGTTTAAGATGTTCATTTAATAAATTATACACTTGTTGTATAACTTTAAAACTTTCTAACATGTGTGGTATTGGATATGTTTCTTTTTGTGATTTATTTACTAAATTGTGATCAGATGCAATTTTTTGTAAATGACTACATAATTGTTCTTTACTTAATGAACTTCCATTTAATTTTAATATTTTTCCTGTTTTCAAAAAAAATTCCACTCCTTGCAAAATATGTTTTACACATATTGTTTGCAAAAAGTGGAATTTTATACTTTTAAATTTTTAACTTCTTTCTATATCATCATTTTCAATTTCAACATTATTTGCTTGCTCTTTTTGATTTTCTTCTAATGCATTTATAAAACTTCTTTTTGTCATAGCATAACTTGTATCATCTTTACCATTTTCTACATTTTCATAATATTGTAATCCCTTAGGTATTACATCACCTAATTCAACAAGTACTGAATTATTGTTTTTCATTTCTTCATAATTATCTCCTGGTACAACATATTCTAAATTACCATTTATATATGTTGCAGCATCTATTGTTTTATCATCTTGATCTTTTACTTGAAATACTTCACAATCATTTATAACACTATAGTTTCCATATTGTTCTAATTGATTTCTTAGTTGGTCTGGATTTGCACCATGTGTTACTATTTCTTCTTCATTTGAATATAGATAATTTTGGTATGATGCTATAATTTTTATATCATCTGTTGTTAAATCTTTATCTCCAGTCATTTGTTCATATTTTTCAATATACTCATTTTTTAAAAATTTTAAAACATCTTCTTTTGTTTCTAAAGAATTAACTTCTTCTTCTTCCTTACTTATAGAAGTATCATAAGATAAGCTATTTATAAATTCTTCTCTGTTGCTATTTTCTCCTGTTTCGTGATTACCTATTTCTTCTTCTATTATATTGGCTTTTGGTAGTGTTTTATCTTTTGCTCCAGATATTGCAGTTGCTAATCCTGTTAGACCAATTGCAGCTAATATTGCAGCAAATTTCAATCTGAATTTATGCTTTTTATTTGATTTTCTAGGTAAATTATTATTTTTCTTTGTATGGTTATAATCATTTTCATCTACTAAATTGTCTATTTGATTTTTTTTCATTTTAATTTCCTCCTTGGTTTTCTTACATTTACAGTATATACGTTTATTTATCTAAAGTCAAGTTTTTTTTATCTATTCATAAAAATACTGAATTATTCCATTATAAATTCCCCAAGCAAGCTTATTCTGGTAATTGTCATCTAATAATTGCTTTTCTTCTTCTGGATTAGATAAAAAACCACATTCAACAATTGAAATTGGTATTTCTACATGTTTCATAATATAAACTGTATCTAACTTCATTGGTACTCTTGTATTTTCCTTTTGAATTGATTTATTTAAATTTTCTTGTATACTTTTTGCAAGTTTAATACTATTTTCATCTTTAGGTTTAAAAAAACATTGCCAACCATAATATTGACTTTCAGGTATTTTGTTTAAATGTATAGAAACAAAAATATCTGCTGAACTTTCATTTCCTATTTTTACTCTATTTCTTATATCTGAAATCTTTTTCTGTTTTAAAGTATTTGAATCTAAATCATAAATTGCATTTTCATCTGATCGTGTTAAAATTACTGTACACCCACTTTGTTCTAATAAATTTTGTACCTTTAAAGTAATTTTTAAATTTGTTTCTGCTTCTGTTGTTCCAGAGCTAGATTCTGCACCCTCATCTGGTTTACCATGTCCTGCATCTAAAACAACAGTTTTTCCTGAAACTGGAGTCGCAGTTGTAGTAACCGTTTCATTTTTATCATTCATTTGGTTATTAGCTATTTGAAATGAAAAAACAAATAACGCTATTAAAACACAACTAAATATGATTTTTAATCTTTTTTGATTAATTACTAACATTAAACTATTCCTTTCCTATTTATTCATCTTATTAACTATATAAATTACTTAACAATTTTATATAGTTAATTTAATATTTATTATAATAATAAGATATTAAACCTTTATACAATTTATTCCAAAATAAAAACCCTATTTGCTTTTGCAAATAGGGTTTCTTTTCTTTAATGTTTTCTTTTATCTATACTATAACTACTTCCCATGATAGATTTAGCTGAGTGTTTAACTTGTGCTCCAACTTCACCTATTTCTAATATATTATGAAATCTTTGAACATCAGCAACAACAACACCAATAGACAGTGAAGTTAAAGGAAATTGTTCTATAATTCCTTTTCTATTTTCAACTTCAATATAGCCTTTTTTCTGGTCTTCTTCTGTAAAAAAACTTTTTACATTTTTATCAAAATAAGAAATCATATCTTGACATAATTTTTCACACTCAGTACCAGGAATAATTGCAACAAAATCGTCTCCTCCAATATGACCAACAAAAGTATTTTCATATTTTTCATTGTTTACATATTTTGATATTGTTTCTGCTGTAAACTCAATTATTTCGTCTCCTTTTAGAAAACCATAAACATCATTATAAGCTTTAAAATTATCTAAATCTAAATATAATACTGAAAATGGCTCTTGTCTTAATAATCTTTTCTTTAATTCTGCATGTATTTGTACATTACCTGGTAATCCAGTTAATGGACTAACTCTTCTATTACTTGCCATTAATCTATTTAAATTTTTTACTGTATAATATAAATATTCTTCATCTACTGGTTTTTTTATAAAGTATTCAACAGATTCTTGAAGAATTTTCACTCTATGATTTTTGCTACTTTTTGATGATACAACAATTACTGGTGTTATGGTATTATCTTCGTCTTTTCGAATTTTTTTACATAAATCAATAACATTTCTATCTATTGCATCTTCATTTATTACTATTAAAAATGGTATATTTTTTAATGCTATATCAATTTGTTCTGTTTTCACACTAATAAATTTATATTCTGGATCATCTTTAAACAATTCTCTAAAAATCCATATTGAAGAATCATCATCATCTATAATATATATTTCTTGTACCATATTTATACTCCCTTATTTTTATTATAAATTTATTATATTAAAAGAGTTATTTATTTTCAAGTGTTTTTTTCTTATTTTTTTTAATATCTATTTTTTTACTTAAGATTTCTGTAATTTCTTTTGTATTAATTGTTGGAAATGCCTTTTTTAATCTATATACATTTTTATATAATCTATGAGTTATACGATTACGTTTTTTCTTTAATTCCTCAATTATTTCAATAGTACTTTCAGTAATAGTACGTTTTTCCTCTTCTTCTTTTGTTTCTTTTTTTAATTTTCTCAACTCTTTTAATTTTTCTATTATTTCTTTATTTATTTTTTCTATTTTATCTAGTGTTTCTTTTATATTTTTAATTTTAACAACTGTAGATATAAAATCTATCATCATTACTAATCCTAAAATTAGAAAAATTAAATATACTAATTTTACGTCTATTTTTGTAATAACAGATTCTACAAATGGATGAATAAATTTAACAAAAACAACCCCTAAAATTCCCCAACATATTGAATTTACTAGACATATTCTTCCTTTATAATTAAACTTTTGGTCAGAATAATCCCAATATTTCATATTAAAAGTTTTTTCTAATAGAAAACCTACAATATATTCCCATAATGTTAAAATAATAATTGATATAAAAAATAATAAAATTAATCTATCTTCAAATCTATTTAAAAATAAAAACATAATAATTGCTCCAATTCCATAAATTGGGCAAACTGGTCCTTTTAAAAAACCTGTATTAATAATTCTTTTTTCAGATATGGATCTAACAATAGATTCCATAACCCAACCAAAAAAAGAATATATTATAAAATAAGTTAATAATTCCAAAAATAGATTTTTCATTTTTTCCTCTTTTCATAAATTTGGCGAAATTAGATTTTCTAAAACTATTATTATTAGTAAACCTAAATTCGCCGTTTTCTATTTATTAAATTTTTCTTGCTTTGTTTCGCTTACTCCGCTTTCATTATATACTTTTACTTGAATATTGTTTTCTCCATCATTTAGTGGAAAAGCAAATTCAAATTCTTTTCTTTCTTCTAATGAATATACCTTATCAAGATCTAAACTTTTCTTGTCAGTTTCGTTAATTATAAATTCAACTCTTTTTAGCCCTTCTTCATCTGATGCTTTTATAACAAAATTACCTGAATCATCTTTTGTTACATCTAATTTTGGTTTTGTTACAACTTTAACTTCTTGCTCTTTTTCTTCTGTATTATTATTTTCATCTACAGCTATTACAGTTAACGTATGTGAACCTTTTGGTGCTTCTATAACCTCTTCTGTTTGAGTTTTATTAACATCTATTCTAGTTTCTTCTTCATTATCCCATCTATATGTTATATAAGAAATTTTATCTTTTCCAGTTACACTTACTTTTACATCTTTTTCTTCTTTTTCTATTACTATATTAATATCACCCAATAAAGTGTATTGTTTTTGATATCTAGATTCTTTTCCATAAATGTCTAAAGCATATACATTTAAAACATTATCACCTGCTGGTAATTCAATTACTTGCTCAACCTTTTTACTTCTATTTGGATTTAGTTCAGTTGGAATATCGTTATTCCAATAATAAGTAACCTTTTCTAATGCTGCATTGTGAGTAATATTTAATGTAATTGTTTTTTCAGAAGTATCTTCTACGAATATTTCTGGTTTATTTTCTTTATTTTTTGATTTAGATATATTATACATTGAATATGAACCACTACTTAACATTAATACTCCAAATATTAATAATGTCACTGCAAAAAATTTAACAATTTTTTCTATAGGTACAGATCCACTAGAGCCTCTCGCCTTTTCTCTTTTTTTTGTATTTTCTACACTTAATATTTGATTCAAATTTGTCACCTCTTTTATTATTTCAAATTATAGCATATTGTTTATTAATTGTAAATATTTTATTTATGAATGATGTTGAATTTCTTTTAATATTACATCATGTGCTCCGCCTTCTTTAATGCTTGCATTTGAAACCATTGTTAATCTTGCTTTCTCATGTAATTCATTTAATGTTATTGAACCACAATTACACATTGTTGATTTTATTTTACTAATAGTAATTTGAACATTCTCCTTTAATGGCCCTGCATATGGTATATATGAATCTACACCTTCTTCAAAAGATAATTTGTTTATAACTTTTCCTCCCATATCATATCTTTGCCAGTTTCTTGCTCTATTAGAACCTTCTCCCCAATATTCTTTAACAAAGTTTCCATTTATTTTAAGTCTTCTTGTAGGACTCTCATCAAATCTTGCAAAATATCTACCCATCATTACAAAATCAGCACCCATAGCTAAAGCTAATGTAATATGATAGTCTTGTACAATTCCTCCATCTGAACATATAGGTATATATATTCCAGTGTTTTTATAATATTCGTTTCTAGCTTCAACCACATCAAATAATGCACTTGCTTGTCCACGTCCTATTCCCTTTGTTTCACGAGTGATGCAAATTGATCCTCCACCAACACCTACTTTTATAAAATCAGCACCTGCTTGTGCTAAATAATTAAATCCTTCTTTATCTACTATATTTCCAGCTCCAATTTTAACTTTATTTCCATATTTTTTTCTTATCCAGTCTATAGTATTTTTTTGCCAAACTGAATATCCATCAGATGAATCTATACAAAGAATATCTACTCCTGCTTCTACAAGTGCTGGAACTCTTTCTTCATAATCTCTTGTATTTATACCAGCACCAACTACAAATCTTTTTTTCACATCTAATAAAGAATTTGGATTTGCTTTATCTGATTCATAATCTTTTCTAAATACTAAACTATCTAAATTTCCATCATCATCTAATATAGGAAGGCAACTAATTTTATTATCCCAAATAATGTCATTTGCTTCACTTAAATTTATACCTCTTTTTCCATGTACTATTTCTTCAGCTTTAACCATATATTTTTCTATTTTATCATCCAATGAAACTCTACTTATTCTATAATCTTTATCTGTTACAAGACCAAGAAATTTACCATTAGGAGTTCCATCCTCTGTAACCATTACAGTTGAATGACCTGTTTCATTTATTAAATCTACTAATTCTTTAATTGTTGAATTTGGTTTAATATTAGAGTCACTTACTATAAATCCTGCTTTATATTTTTTTACATTTCTAACCATTTGTGCTTGTGATTCTATTGTTTGTGCTCCAAATATAAAAGAACATCCACCTTCTCTTGCAAGTGCAATTGCCATTTTTTCATCAGATACAGCTTGCATAATTGCAGAAACTAATGGAATATTTGCAGATAACTCTGGTTCTTCTCCTTTTTTAAATTTAACCAATGGTGTTTTTAAATTTACATTTTCAGGTATACATCTTTCATCTGTTAAATTTGGTAATAATAAAAATTCATTAAATGTTCTTGATACATTATTTATAATCATTTTATACCTCCATATTTTTATTGTATACATTATATATTAAATCAATTCAAAAATCAATAAATTTATTATAAGATTTGTTAAATAAAAAAACCGCTATATTAGCGGTTTTTTTTTAGTTTTGTGTATATGGTAAAATTGCAATATGTCTAGCTCTTTTTACAGCAGTTGTAATATCTCTTTGATGTTTGCTACAAGCACCAGTTGTTCTTCTAGGTAATATTTTACCTTTGTCATTAACAAATTTCTTTAATTGATCTGGATTTTTATAATCTAAAACAAAGTTTTTGTCACTGCATAATACACATACTTTTTTTCTTTGTTTTCTATATCTTGGATTATAGTCATCATCATAATTTTTATTTCTCTTGTTTTGTTTCTTATCCATCTTTATAATTCCCCCTTATCTATAATTTAGAATGGTAGGTCATCATCACTTGAAGATACTTCAAAATCTGCACCCATGCTACCAGGTGTTGTTGTTCCAAATGTATTTTCAAAAGATGTATTTCCTGTTTCTCCATCTCTTTTACTATCTGCAAAATATGCTTCTTCTGCAACAACCTCAGTTACATAGTGTTTTGTTCCTTGGTCATCATCCCAAGTTCTTGTTTGAATTCTTCCAATAACACCTACTTGTTGACCTTTTTTAAAATATTTACTACAAAATTCTCCTAGTTTGCTCCATGCAACTATATTTACAAAATCTGCTTGTCTTTCTTCACCTTGTCTTACAAATCTTCTATTTACTGCAAGACTAAATGATGAAACTAATGTATTGTTTGTTTGTGTATATCTTACTTCTGGATCTCTTGTTAATCTTCCCATTAAAATTACTTTATTCATTTTTATCACCTTTCTTACTTTAAATAAAGGCCCCTTCTTTATTTATTATTCGCTATTTAAAGTTTAGCTTTCTTTTTTTACAACTATAAATTTTATTATATCATCTGTAATTCTATAAACTCTTTCAAGTTCTGCTATAGAAGCTGGTTTAGCTTCAAAGTTAAATAGTAAATATGTAGCTTCACTGAATTTTTTTATTTCATAAGCTAATTTTTTCTTACCCATATTTTCTACTGATTCAACTTTTCCATTTTCATTGATTAATCCTGTAAATTTTTCTTCTAATCCTTTTAATCCTGCCTCATCTACATTTGGATTAACAATGATAATACTTTCGTATTTATTCATTATTTTCACCTCCCTTTGGATTTTTAACCTACATTTACTGTAAGTAGAGACTTGAATATTAATTCAAAGCATGAATATTCTACCATATTTTTTACAATATTGCAAGTATTTTCAATAAATTTTAATGTTAACAATAAGAACGAGTTCAAATAATGAACCCGTCCATTTACCTATTTATTATAATTAATTTTGATTTTCTCCTCTTCCTTCTGGAAGTGCATCTGAATAATCAAATACTATTCTCATTCTTGTTATTGCTTTTATAGCTTTAACTACTTTACTATTTTTAATTCTTTGCCATAAAGTTGGTTTAGTTTCAAAAGTAGTCATTTCAGTATATTGTTGTTCTTCTTGTTGAACTGTAACAGTTTGATCTGTAGTAACCTCATTTTCTTCTACAGTTGTTGTTTGGATTTCTTCCATTGGTGTTGGAATTGACTTTAATGCATCTGCTATTTCAATTCCAATATAACTTAATGCTTTTGATCTATCTTCTATTCTTTCCATATCTATTTCAATATGTAAATTTGATTCTAAATTATTTATTCTAGCATTTAATAATTTTATAGCATCTTGATAATTTTGTGATTTTGTACCTTTTGCTTTTCCTACAATATTTAATGTTTCTATTATATCCTCTGCAAAATTTTCTTCTGCATTTTTTACTTGTTCTTTCCAATCTTTTTCTTTGTTGACAACTACTTCCATAAGTTCCTTTAATTCACCTGCAGATACTATGTTTTGCTCTCTTTGTCTAATCAATTCTTCAATTTTTTTTGTATTTTCTTCAAATTGATTTGTAGCATACTCAACTAACCCATAAGCTGCTTTATATACACTTGATGGAAAATTTTTCTTTTTTGGATATTCTATTAAATATGTTTTTATTGATTCTACTAAATCCTTAAAATATGTATCATCTTCTAATTGAACTATTTGTTTTTTACTTTTTGGATTTATAAGTTTTTGAACTTTATCTATATTTGATAACATTTTTTCTTCTGTGATAACCATTCTCACATTTACTATGCCAGATTTAGACATTGTAAATTACCTCCTTCATCTTACGCGTATTTGCTTTACCGTTACATTTATAATTATACATTAAATTACATTAAACTACAAGATTTTATTTTAATTTTTTTATTATTTTTTTGTTACAAAAATATTACAATTATGTTACAATTGTTTTTATCTTGATATTACAATTTTATTTTAGTACGGTTTTAATTTCTTCAAATCGCTTAATCTTTTGTGTTGTTGTTTTTATTAATTCTTTATCTGTAATTGTTATTTCCCTTATATATTTATAAGCTGGCATTGTTTTGTTTACTTTTTTTATTTCACTCCAAATTAATTCTTTCAATTCTTCTTCATTTTTAGATTCGTAAATATCGTTTATGATTTCTTTATCATATACAATTTTTGAACATATTTTATAATCTCCATCTTCTTCTGGTTTTCCATATACAAAACTTTCTTTTACTCCTGGTATTTTATTAATTAAAGTTTCTAATTCTTCTGGAAAAATATTTTTTCCATTTTTTAATACAATAACAAATTTCTTTCTACCTGTTATAAATATATATCCATCTTTATCAATTTTTGCCAAATCCCCTGTATGTAACCATCCATTTTCTAATGTTTCTTTTGTTGCCTCTTCATTATTATAATAGCCAAGCATTATAGATGGTCCTTTTACAAGTAATTCTCCTATTCCATCATCATTTACATTTTCAATTTTTACTTCTAAACTTGGAAAAGCTTTTCCTATTGAGCCTAATCTTTGGTATTTGTCATCCTCTGCTGCTATTACAGGTGAACTTTCTGTAAGTCCATATCCTTGTAATGTTTCTATTCCAAAATTATTAAACCCTTTTTCAGCTTCAGGATCAAATGCAGCACCTCCTGCTACAAATAATCTTACTTTTCCTCCTAAATTGTCAATTACATCTTTAAATATTTTTCTTCTAATATCTATCCCAAATTTTAATAAAAAATTACATATTTTTATACCTTTTTGTACCTTTTCTAACTTACCCTGTTTTTCTATGCCCTTCATTATTTTTTTATAAATAGCTTCATATAATGCAGGTACAGAAATCATTGCTGTAGCTTGATATTGTTTTACATTTTCTGCAATATGTCTGATTCCTTCACAAAAAGCAATTGAACATCCTTTGGAAATTGGATATAAAAAACCAACTGTGCATTCAAATGTATGATGTAATGGTAAAAAAGATAATAATCTGTCTTCTTCTGTTAATTTTATTACTGCAGCTATATCCATTAAATTTGTACAAATATTTTTATGTGATAACATAACTGCTTTTGAAACAGCTGTTGTTCCTGATGTAAATAAAATTATACCCATTTCATCTGGATTAATTTTAGCATCAGAAAACTCTGTATTACCCTGATTTAATAAGTTCTCTCCCTTTTCCATTAATCCCTTAAAAGAATATATATCATTTTCATTTTTTTCTAAATCCATAGATATAAAATATTTAACATTTGATGTATTATTAGATTTTACTTTTTCCATAATTGAGTTGTATTTTTTTGAATATACAATCGCTTCTACCTCTGAACGCATTATTAAACTTTCAATTTCATTATCAGGAAGCGCCTTATCTAAAGGAACAATAATAGATGCTCCTGTTACAACTGATAAATAAACTACTCCCCATTCATATCTATTTTCAGAAATTACAGCAATTCGTTTTCCTTTTAATCCCAAACCATATAATGCTGTTCCGAATTTTTTTATATCATATCTAAATTCATTATGCTTAATTTCCCTGAATTTTCCCTCTTGTTCAGTTTTAAAAACATATGCAGTTTTATCACCATATTTTTCACCTGTTTTTTCTAACATATCTTTTAAATCTGTAAATTTCATAAAATCATGTATTGGCTCTCTCATATTTACTCCTTCTTAATATGTCTATTTTTTTTAATAAAATCATCATATATTATATATATTTTTATATAATAATGCAAGTATTTCATTTTTTAAATTTTTTTTTTAATACTTCTTTACATTTTTTATTAACTAATATAAAATAAATAAAAATTGGTTATACTATGATAAAAATGGAGGAAACAAATGAAAAATAAAAATGAAATAAATTATAAAAATTTAAAAATGACTTGTAATCCTAATATTTTTAATTTTGAAACAACTGAAGAATTAGAATCAATACAATCTGGAATTGGTCAAGATCGCGGTATTAAAGCTCTTGAATTTGGCTTACAAGTTGATGTTAATGGATATAACCTATATCTAGAAGGTCCTAGTGGTGTTGGAAAAACAATGTATACAAAAAATTATTTAAATAAAATTGCTACAAAGAAAAAAGTTCCTTCTGATTGGTGTTATATTTATAATTTTGAAAACCCAAATCAACCAATTAGTGTTGAACTACCTGCAGGACAAGGTAAAGAATTTAGAGAATCAATGGATGGTTTTATTAAAGAAATCAAAAAAGATATTAAAAAAACCTTTAATAATGATGATTTTGATAAAGAAAAAGCATTAATAAAACAAAAATTTGAAGATAAACGTTCTGTTTTATTAGATAAACTAAATCAAAATGCATCAAAATATAATTTTCTAGTAAAGGCTGTACAAAATGGAATTTATATGATGCCTATTGTTGATGGTAAAGCTATTGAAGAAGAAGAATTTGATAAATTACCTGAAAATGTAAAAAGACAATATGAAGAAAAATCTGTTAAAGTTCAAGAACTAATTATGCAGGTAATTGGTCAAATAAAAGAAATTGAACGTCAATCAGATAAGAAAATTTCAGAATGGCAATCAAATGTGGCTTTACTAACTATAAATGTCCATATTAATTACTTGAAATCTAAATATAAAAGAAATAAAAAAATTAATAAATTTTTAACAGATGTAAAAAATGATATTTTAAAAAATATATCTGCATTTTTAGAAGATTCAAACAATCAACCACAGACTCAGCCAGGTGTTCCTGCTGTAAAAAAACCTGATCCTTGTTTAAACTATCGTGTAAATTTATTTGTAGATAATTCAAATACACATGGTGCTCCAGTTATTATGGATTCAGATTATTCATTTCATAATATTTTTGGAACACTAGAATATGAAAATTATTATGGTTCATTAAAAACAGATCACACAATGTTAAAATCAGGACTTTTGCAACAAGCAAATGGAGGATATCTTATTTTTCAAGCAAAAGATTTATTATCAAATCCAATATGTTATGAATCATTAAAAAAAGCTCTTAGAGTTAAAGAAACAAGAATAGAAATGCAAAATGAACAACGTTCATCTATGGTTTTAATTTCATTAAAACCTGAACCTATTCCTTTAAATTTAAAAGTTATATTAATTGGAGATAGTCAAATTTATCATATGCTTTTAAATATGGATTCTGAATTCAGAAAATTATTTAAAATTAAAGTAGAATTTGAAGAATCTGCCGAAATTACTAATGAGAACCTTAATAAATTAGCTCAAATAGTACACGGATTTTGTGAACATGAAAATCTACCACATTTAGATAGAACAGCTATGGCTAGATTAGTAGAATATGGTTCAAGATTAGCTGGTAATAAAAATAAAGTTTCTACAAAATTTGATAGATTAATTCAAGTAGTTGGCGAGGCTGCTACCTGGGCTAAACTTTCTAAATCTAAAGTTATAACAAAGGAATTTATTGATAAAGCATTAAAAGAAAGAACTGAAAGAGTAAAAAAATATGATGAAAAATATCTAGAAATGATAAAAGAAAATACTCTTTTAATTGATACTGAAGGTTCTAAAGTTGGTGAAATAAATGGTTTAACAGTTATGACTGTAGGAGATTATACATTTGGAAAACCAGCTAAAATCACTGTTAACACATACACTGGAAAAGATGGAATTATCAATATTGAAAGAGAAGTTGAAATTTCAGGTCCTACACATTCTAAAGGAGTCTTAATTTTGTCAGGTTATTTAGGTGAAATGTTTGCTCAAGATATGCCTTTATGTTTAACAGCAAGTATTTGTTTTGAACAATTATATAATGGAGTTGATGGAGATAGTGCTTCTAGTACAGAGTTATATGGCTTACTATCTAGCTTATCTGAAATTCCTATAAATCAATCAATAGCTGTTACTGGATCTGTAAATCAAAAGGGTCAAATACAACCAATAGGTGGTGTAAATGAAAAAATTGAAGGATATTATCAAGTTTGTAAAGAACGTGGTTTGGATGGTTCACATGGTGTAATGATACCAGTTCAAAATGTTGATAATCTTCAATTATCTGACGAAATCATAAACGCTGTAAAAGATAAGAAATTTCATATTTATTCTATTTCTACTATAGAAGAAGGAATTGAAGTATTAACTGGCGTTCCTGCTGGAAAGAAAGATAATAATGGTCGCTTCCCTGCTGGAACAGTAAATTATTTAGTTTATAATAAATTAAAAAAATATGCAGAACTTTCAAAAAAAGATTGCCAATAGGTACAAACCTTTTGGCAATCTTTTTGCCACTGGAAACACCACTTCAAATAAGACTGGGGAGGCATATCCATATTTTTTTTCTTTAATCGTTCATTACGTTTAAAAAGAAATTGTAAATTATTAGAATGTGCCGCTTTCATGTTCAAAATCAATATATTTATTATTTGTAATTGCCATTCCGAATGTGACTAGAGTAAGGTTAGAAATTCAAAATTATTTTATGGAAAATGTTCACGCTTGACGTGAAAGGGTGCCATAAAATAATTTTAGAATTTCTTAACTTATGTCAGGAACCGAGGAATAAAATGAAAATAATAAATATATTGATTTTGCCCTGAACATCCCTCATTCTAATAATAAACAATTTCTAATTTTCACTCCAATCAATCATAAAGAAAAAAAATATGGATATGTCCTCCCCAGTCTTATTTGAAGTGGTGTTTCCAGTGGTAAAAAAAAGCAAAAAGGTCTGTCTTT
Source organism: uncultured Clostridium sp. (assembly GCA_946548575.1). GTDB lineage: Bacteria > Bacillota > Clostridia > TANB77 > CAG-508 > CAG-269. The sequence continues at coordinate 22,383 of CAMNPT010000005.1, forward strand.
ATTGAACTAAAATACATTTTCTAAACTAAATGCATATTTTTCTTGAATATGATTTAAAATAAATACACTTTTATCCAACTGATTAATTGCATCTTCATATTGAAATGTTTCTATATAACTTTGCATACCTGTAAAATTATCTTCTACTTTTTCAAGTTCATTATGTTCAATATAATAAGCTAATTTATTATGACTTTTATCCCAATCATTTCTTATTTTTTCTACCTTTTTTTCTAATTCAATATTATTCCCCTCATTCTTTATTTTTAATAATTCTCCTTTTACTTCAGAAAGATCATTGGAAAGTTGTTCAACAGTTATTTTCGTATAATTTTGTGTTATTACATTACCTATACAAATCATAAAAATAATCAATCCACAAATTATTAATTCTTTCCACAATTTTTAAGTTTCTCCTTTCTTTTGGCAAAAAATCTGTCCTTTTCCATCAAAAGTAACCACTAATGCTTCTTCTGGTTTCATATCAAATTTTTCCACCTGTTTTTTTAACCAATTATAATTTTTACCTAAAATTTTCAAATTATTATACATTACTTTACCATCCACAACTAAATCATATGGTATTCCTTCATATTCTGGTAAAAAATTAAAATCTTCTGGTATTGTATTTCTTTTTTCAGGCTTTTGAATCACTGTTATCTGTCCACTAGTTTCAAGAATAGCATATTCTACATCTCCCAAATTCACAATATTATTTCCTCTAAGGCGCTCTTCTAATTCATTAATAGTAAACCTTTCTTTTTTTAATGCTTTTTCGTTAATTTTCCCCCTATATATTAAAATACTTGGCTTTCCACAAATGATTTCTCTTCCTCTAATACTTTTTAAATTTATAATTGAAATAATTAAATGCATCGCTAAAAGTCCTAATATTGGTATAATTCCATTGAATATTGGTATTCCTGTATCTGTCATAGGAATTGTTGCTAAATCAGCTATCATAATTGATATAGCAAGTTCAAAAGGTTGTAATTGTCCTATTTCCCTTTTCCCCATAAGCCTCATTACAATCAAAACAATTATGTAGAGTATGATTGTTCTAAAAAATGTAATTAACAATTTTTATTCCTCCATTTTTATTTTTATCTTTAATTATTTTTTACATAATTTAACTTTTATATACTATTTTTTTGTGTATAAATAAATATTTTTTTGTGAATAATATTTTTAGAACCTTAAAAAATTAGACTTAATGAATTTTTAAAACTAAGGAGGTTATGACTTATGGCAAGTGTTCAAGGAAATGAAGCAAATAGTGGAACAGGAACTGCTTGGCAAATCATAGGAAGATTAATAGTTTCTGCAATAGTTCTTGGAATCACAGCATTTTTTACACCAGGATTTACTATTAATAGTATTTGGACATTAGCAATTGCTGCTATTGTTCTTACAATAGTTGATTATTTAGTCGTAAAATTTACCGGACTAAATGCTAGTCCATTTGGAAAAGGCTTTGTTGGATTTGCTTTAGCGGCTATTATATTATATGTAACACAATTCTTTGTAGCAGGTTATTCTATATCATGGGTAGCTGCTATTATAGGTGCTTTAATATATGGTGTAGTTGATTACTTCATACCAGGAAATCAATCAATGTAAAATTGCCAATATCAAAACAAATTTGGACGGATTCGTTTTTAGAACCCGTCCATTTTCATATTATTTTTTATTAATTATTTCATTTTGATTTTTATATATAGAATTTTTGTGCACAACACCTCTAACTGAAGATAAAGGATATATATTAGTATTTTTTCCAATAACACTACCAGGATTTAAAATACTACCACAACCAACTTCAACCTCATCTCCAATCATTGCACCAAATTTTTTTAGTCCTGTTTCAATTTTGATATCTCCATTTTTTACAACTACAAGTGTTTTATCAGATTTTACATTAGATGTAATTGAACCTGCACCCATATGTGATTTATATCCTAAAATTGAATCTCCTACATAATTATAATGAGGCACTTGTACTTTATTAAATAAAATAACATTTTTTAATTCTGTAGAATTTCCAACAACTGCTCCTTCTCCTACAATTACTTTTCCTCTAATGAATGCACAGTGTCTTATTTCAGCATTTTCGCCAATTATTGCAGGTCCTTTTATACAAGCTGTTGATGCTATAGTCGCATTTTTAGCAATCCAAATGTCCTCATCTTTTTTTTCATATTTATTTAAATCTAAAGTATTACCTAATTTGATAATAAAATCTGATATTTTAGGTAATGCCTCCCACGGATAAGTTAAATTTTCTAACAATTCCTTTGCTATTGTTTCTTCTAAATTATATAAATTATTAATTTTACACTCTTCCATTTTTTACCTTCTTCATTCTCTGTTCCAATATTTTTCATACAATTCTTTTGCAGTTTTTGGACTATCTACACCTGTAGCATTTTTTACTGGTGCAAAATCATCTTCTCTTTTACCTCTTAAAATTGCTATATCATCAAAAAATTCAAAAGCGTCAAATATGAATGACTCAAACTTATAAGAATTTTCTACCTGTGGTATAACTTCTTTACCATTTTCATCTATATATGAATTTTTCTTTAATGCACTATGATACATTAAAACCTCTTTACTTATTTTCTCTATAGCTTCTATAGTATATAAATTGCACATAATATGTGATTCAGCAAATTTTAATTCTCCATCTGCTGTCCTTTCCTCTGCCATTTTTTCTGGTAATTCTGCATATTCAATAACTTTAGGATGATTGTTCATTTTACAAAAAACTCCAACTTTTTCATGTGGATTTGCTTTTACTACAGATTTTGAAGCTATTTGAACTTTTTTACTTATTGCCATTCCAAGAAGTGTTGTATCAGCCATTTTTAATAAAACATTATCAACACCACCAATAAACACCCATTTTATTCCCTTTTTTTTCATATCTGCTAGACAACCACTTGCTTTTAATGAAGAATATGTACCACCATTTCCATCTGAGGCTTCTTTTATTTTTAAATCTTTACTTATTAAAAATTTACAATTTTTATCTATAAGTGGTAATTCACTTTGCTCAAAAATTGTTACATTATCCTTATCATATCCAAAATATTTATGTTTTTCTAAAAAGTTTACAGTATCTTCATTATTTTCTTTACTTGTCATTATATACCATGGTATCACACAATTATATTTTTTATTTGCTTCCTTTAAATTGTCTGTTAATATTTCAAATAAATATTTTCCCTTACCATAAACATCTAATTTAAATGTTCCTTTTGGTCCTGTATGTCCTAATCTTGTACCTTGACCTCCAGCCATTGTAACAACAGCATATTCCCCATTTCTTATTACTTCTTCGCCTAAATCATCAAATTCTTTTTTTTGCATTACACTAAGTTTTTCTTTATCTAAATATGATATTTCTTCAATTTTATTTTCTTTAATTATTATTTCTTTTTTAGTATTATCATATAACTCCATCATTTGTTCAAAATCTATTTTCTCTATTTGTTCTAATAAAATTTGCTTTTTTTCACCATCTAATCTATCTAATAAATCTGCAATATGTTTTTGTTTATATGTTTCAAGTAACTTTTTTGCTTCCTGGACTCTATCCATTTTTTGTTTCATCTCCTTTAGCATTTATATAGTGTATTATATGATATATTTTCCAATAGTGCTATTTTACCATACAACTTATCGTTTATCAAGTTTTTTTTTAAACTTGTCATAATTGAATTATTTTTTCAATATATATTAATTAAGTAAAAGCAAGTACAAACATTTGAATTTTTAAGGAGGTTTATAATGGATAATACAAAATTGTATCAAGATATTGCAAAAAGAACAGATGGTGATATTTATATTGGAGTGGTTGGACCTGTAAGAACTGGGAAATCTACATTTATAAAAAAATTTATGGATTTACTTGTAATTCCCAATATTGATAATGAATATAAGAAAGAAAGAGCAAAAGATGAATTACCACAAAGTGCTGGTGGAAAAACTATAATGACAACAGAACCTAAATTTGTTCCTAATGAGGCAATAGAAATTACTTTAGATAATAATTTAAAATTTAAAACACGATTAGTAGATTGTGTTGGATATTTAGTTGATAATGCAATACGGATATTTGGAAGATGATATGCCAAGAATGGTAAAAACTCCTTGGTCTGATGAAGATATTCCTTTTGAAACTGCAGCAGAAATTGGAACAAAAAAAGTTATTGAAGAACATTCAACAATTGGAATATTAGTAACATCTGATGGTAGTATTACAGATATTCCAAGAGAAGATTATATAAGTAGTGAAGAACGTGTTGTTTCTGAATTGAAAACTTTAAATAAACCATTTATTATTCTTTTAAATTCAACTGACCCAGATTCTGACTATACAAAAGAACTAGCACAAACACTATCAAAAAAATATGATACCTCTGTTATTCCTACTAACTGTGAATATATAACTCTTGATGATATAAATAATATGTTTTCTAAAGTTCTATATGAATTTCCATTAAGTGAAATTAAAATTAAACTTCCTAAATGGATTGAAGGATTGGACCTTTCTCATCCTCTAAAAATCGAACTATTTGAACAAATAAAAGAAGCTTTTGAAAAAGCTAATATGCTAAAAGATATTTCTAATTGTATTGACTTAATAAAAGAAACTGATATTATAGCTAATACAAAAATTTTAGATATTGGATTAGGTAATGGAAATGTTAATATAGAAATCAATTTAAAAGATGAATTATTTTACAATGTTCTTTCCGAAATTACTGGTGTTACTGTTACAAATGAAGGTGACTTATTTAGCATAATATCTGATCTTTCTACAACTAAAAAGAAATATGACAAAATTTCTTCTGCATTAGAAGATGTTGATAGAAAAGGTTATGGAATTGTTACTCCATCTATTGATGAACTTATATTAGATGAACCTGAAATGGTAAAACAAGGCTCTAGATTTGGAGTAAAATTAAAAGCTACAGCTCCATCCATTCATTTAATAAAAACAAATGTGCAAACTGAGGTATCCCCTATTGTTGGCTCTGAAAAACAATCAGAAGAGTTAGTTAATTACTTGCTTTCTGAATTTGAGAATGATCCTAAGAAAATTTGGGAATCTAACATATTTGGAAAAAGCTTACATGCACTTGTCAATGAAGGGCTACAAACAAAACTAGCTAAAATGCCTGAAGATGCTCAAATCAAATTACAAGAGACACTTGAAAAAATAGTAAATGAAGGCAGTGGTGGATTAATCTGTATCATTCTTTAGATAAATTAAAACATACTCTTTGAATATTGGATACTACTCCTTTGGGAGCATGTGTCCAATTTACAAAAAGTATGCTTTTATCTTTTTAAAAATCTATACTGCTTATAACTGGATATTCAAAAACTTTTCCACCTGGCGTAAATTGTCCATTAGGATTGTGATTTCCATTAAAACTATTTGCACCTTTCAAAAAGTATCTATATTTTGATTCTCTACTTGCTGTTCCTCCTCCAATAATAACAGGATCATCCCAAGTACAATCAATTGCATACCAGTTTCCATTTACATTCACATAATTCCATGCATGATTTTCAGTTTGTCCTTGAGAGTTTGTACCTTGTCCTATAACTAAAACACATGGTATACCCATTTCATCCATTAAATATTTAAAAGACCTCGCATATCCTTCACATACACATACATTATTTACTAAAGCTCCATAAATATTATAAATATTTTGCCTAGATAAACTTGAATCATATTCAAAATTATCAACTAAATAATCATGTACCATTTTTATATCATTATATGTATTTCCTGATTTATTAGATACTAATCTGTATTTGACTTGCTCAATTTGATTAATTGCACTATCTATTTGTTCTTTTGAAGAAAACCCATCTACTAAATAATTATTTTCATTTCCATTATTTATATAGACATTGTACATAACATTGTTTCCCTTTGTTGTAGTTTCAATATTTAAATACATTTTATTTGGACTTAAATAAAAAATACTTGAATTGTCATAAGTATATGCTTCAATTGCAGATTGATAATATTTTTGCAATTCATCTTGACCATTTTCTTCTTTTAATAATGATGAAAACGTACTTCCCAACTCAATTTTATATGTTCCAGTCTTCATATTTTCTTTATTACTTTCAAAAGCTCTGTATATAATTTTAGAATATTCATCTAATTGATTATAAAAATATCTATCTATTTGGATATTACTATAATCCACTTTTCCCACATTTGTATTCGCATCTTTTATCTTATTTAATGGATTTTCTATTATTTTTGGTGTTTCTATATTATTATCAATAGTATCATGAAAATCTGATATAACCGTTTGGAAATTATCATTATCAACTTCCACACTAGTATCTATTTCTTGGATTTCTTGAAATATAATAATTCCAAATATTATAATTACAGCTAAAATTAAAATTATAACTAAACTCATAATAAAATTAGCAAATTTACTTTTCATAATTAACTCCTTTTTTACTACACTAATTATAACATTTTTTTATTATAAAAACTAGTATATTTTATTCATTTTTACAAATAATAAAAAAAAATATTTGGAGAAGACTATGAATATTAAAAATTTTATAAAAAATACTTTTTCATATTCACCTGTAATAGAATATCAATTTAGTATTATGGAAAAAGAAGAGTCTAAAGAAGAAAATACTAGAGAAAATTTACAAAATAAAAACAATATTTATCCTAGCTTAAGTGTTAATATCGAATATGTAAAAACTTTATATAATACTATGATTAATAGTGACATTGTTTTACGTGAATTCACAATAAATGCTAGAGGAAAACAATATAATGCATTTATACTTTATATTGATGGTATGATTGATTCTCAAATTATGGATCAATTTATAATAAGTCCATTAATGATGCGTAATAAAAATAATATGTTTGATGGAACACAAAGTAAAATTGTTTCAGAAGCTGTAACAAACAATATTACTGTCAGAAAAGTTAAAAAATTTGATCTTTCAAATTATATAATGGGTTGTCTCCTTCCGCAAAATTCTGTTAAAGAAGTCTCAACATTTGAAGATATATCTGATGGAATTAACAGTGGAAATTGTGCCTTATTTATTGATACTTTAAGTTTAGCTTTTAATATTGAATCTAAAGGATTTAAACAAAGAAATGTTGAAAAACCAAATAATGAAATTGTTGTAAAAGGTCCTCATGAAGCATTTGTAGAAAATATTAGAACAAATACTTCTTTAATTAGAAGAATTACTAATAATGAAAATTTAATTATTGAAAATATAGAAGTTGGTAAAATAACTAAAACCAAATGTGCAGTTTGTTATATGAAAAATATTGCAAATGATGATTTAGTAAGTGAAGTAAAATATAGATTAAATAATTTGGAAATAGATTCACTTTTTTCTGGTGGTGAATTAGAACAATTAATTGTAGAATCTAATATACTTGGAATTCCGCAGGTTTTATCAACTGAAAGACCTGATAAAGTATCAAGATTTTTGCTTGCTGGAAGGGTTGCCATACTTGTTAATGGCTCACCTTATGGAATTATTATGCCTGCAATATTAGTTGATTTTTTGGTTTCTTCAGAAGATACAAATTTAAAATCTGGTTTTGCAAATTTTTTAAGAATTCTTAGACTTTTATCTGCTTTTATGACATTATTATTACCCGGATTATATATTGCAATTACTAGCTTTTACCAAGAAATCCTACCCACTAGCTTACTTTATACCATTTTAGCAGCAAGAGAAAATGTTCCATTTCCTATAATTGTTGAAATTTTTATAATGGAAATTTCTTTTGAATTAATTCGTGAAGCTTGTCTAAGAGTACCTGCTCCTATTGGACCCACAATACGGAATTGTTGGAGCATTAGTATTAGGACAAGCAGCCGTATCTGCTGGTATTGTAAGTCCAATATTAATTATTATTGTTGCAATAACAGGAATCTCTTCATTTGCCATTACAGATTTTACATTTGGTTTTCACTTAAGATATTTAAGATTTGCTTTTATTTTATTAGGATTTATCTCCGGTTTTTTAGGTATTTCTCTTGGGCTATTTGCATATATTTCATTACTTTGTAGTATAAAATCTTTTGGAGTTTCATTTACTACCCCATATGCCCCTGCCAATTCTTCTAAAGGAAATCGATATTTACTTGAACCAATTTGGAAACGTGAATATAGAGCACCTTATATAGCACCTAAAAAATTAAAAGAACAAGATAAATTTGCAATGAAATGGAAATTTCATACAAATTCACCTAAATAAGAAAGGATTTTATTATGCAAAAAACAAAAATTGGAACATTTGAAGCAATTATGTTGATTTTTACAATTGTTATTACACATACAATATCTGCACTACCAAGAATTATACTAAGTTATCAACAATCAGCTAGTATCTTAAATTTACTTTATGTAGGTATAATAGCAATTATATTATCTTATTTTATTTATAAACTTTTAAAAAAATTTCCTGGATTTGATATTATAGATATTTCCGAATTAGCATTTGGAAAAATTTTTAAAAATATTATTGGAATAATATTCATAGCCTATTTTATTATTAGTTCTAGCATGTTACTACGTAATTTTTGTGAAAGTTTAAAAATATTATATTATCCAATGACAAATATTATTTTTATTATTGGTTTTTTTATAATTTCAAATTCACTTGCAAATCGTTTAGAATTTAATGCCACATTAAAAACAAATTTAATAGTTTTTCCTATTATTTTGTTTAGTATGATATTTCTATTTATTGCAAATATAGATAAATTCATACCTGAACGAATTTTTCCAATTTTAGGTGGTGGTTTTTATAATACTTTTGTATTAGGACTCACAAATTTAGCATCATTTAGTGGAATAGCTTTTATATATTTTTTACCACCATTTTTAAAAGAACCTGATAAACTCAAACAAATATCATTAATATCTGTCGGTCTAACAGCAATATATTTAATTCTAAGTGTAGCCACATTATTATTTATGTTTTCATTTTTTCAAAATACAAATGAAATAGCACCATTATACAATGTTGCAAGATATATTGAATTTGGAAGTTTTTTTGAAAGATTAGACTCTTTATTTTTATTAATATGGATATTATCTTTTGCTTGTTATTTTAGTATAGTTACAAAATTTGCAATGCATATTTTTAAAAAATTAACAAATATAGAGACAAAAAAACCTTTAATAGATATTTTTGGATTATTGGTATTTGCTATATCTATGTATCCAAAAAATTCAAATACTCTACAAATATTTGAAAATAAAGTTTTTCCAACTTTAGCAATAGGCATAATATTTATTTTAGGAATAACTATCTTAATCTTTGCATATTTACAAAAAAATCGAAAGGAATATAATAATAATGGATAATATTATAAAAAAAATTCTAGCAATTATTTTAATAATTATATTTATGATTTCCTTTTCAACCTCATATTCATCTTTAAATTTAGACGATTTAACATATGTTATCGCCATTCGGAATAGACTCTTCAGAAAATAATAAATTAGAAGTAAGTTTTCAATTTACCCAACCTATACCAGCAGAATCTGGATCAACCGAAAAAGTCGAACCAATTTTAAATACTGTAACAAGTTCTTCTATTAGTAATGCAATAAATTTAGTAAATAGTTATTTAGGTAAATCCATAAATTTATCACATTGTAAAGTAATTATAATTTCTGAAAAATTGGCTATGCAAGGAATATCTGAAGAAATTTATACTTTAATTAACGATACTCAAATAAGACCATCTACAAATATCATTGTTAGTAAATGTACAGCAAAATACTATCTTACTGAAACAAAACCAGAAATGGAAAATTTAATTTCTAAATATTATGAAACATTTACAGCCTCAAGCAAATTTGTAGGATATATGCCAAATGCAACAATAGGAAACTTTTTTAATTCCTTATCATCTAATACATGTGAACCTTATGCTATTTTAGGAGGAATAAATAAAGAACAACAAAAAAACACAAATGAATTTAATTCTCAAAAAGATTACACAATAAAAGCAAGTGAATCATCAATACAAGGCGAAAATAATGCAGAAAATATTGGTGTTGCTGTATTTAAAAATGATAAATTAGTTGGTGAATTAAATGGTTTAGAAACAATCTCATTTTTAAATATTAGAAATGACTTAAATCGTTTTTTGATTTCAATTCCAGATCCATCAGACGAAAATAATTACTTAGATATTTATATGTCTCCTGTAAATAAGGTAAAAATTAAAATTGATACCTCAACAACCACACCATATATTAAATTAAAATTTAAACTATCTGGAAGAATATATTCTATTTCAGAAAACACTAAAAATTTATCCACTAACTCTTTAGCTATGATTTCAGATAGTTGTAATAAATATCTAGAAACCATTTTTTTAGAATATTTATATACAACTTCTAAAAATCTAAAATCTGACATAAATGCACTTGGAAATTACGCTTTAAGTAATTTTTTCACTACCACTGATTTTGAAAATTATAATTGGCTAGAAAATTATCAAAACGCATTTTTTGATGTTGAAGTAGACTCTTCTGTAAAATCAGGAATGTTGCTTACAGGAAATTAATATCTTCATATATAGAAATCAGAAAAATATTCGAAGGTTCGGAGGAATATAATGACTATTTTTATTTATAATTTAATATTTTTAATTATTAGTATTTATATTTTAGGAAATACTATTGGTTATGCTGTTTATGAAATAAAACAGTTTAATAATAAATTCGGCGGAATAACTATAATTGTATTTTCTATATTTGTAGTTATCTTTTCTAATGCTATGATGTGGACAAACTGAGGGATTAAGGGACGTTCTTTTTTTCCCTCTTTTGGGGATTTGGGGACACTCCTTTGGTTTCATAAGCTGAGGTATGTGTCCTTATTTTTTTATTTAATCGTTCATTGCGTTCAAAAAAATATTGTAAATTATTAGAATGCGCCTCTTTCATGCTCAAAATTAATATATTTATTATTTGCAATTGCCATTCCGAATGTGACTAGAGTAAGGTTAGAAATTCAAAATTATTTTGTGGAAAGAGTTCGTGTTTAACACGGAAGGGTGCCACAAAATAATTTTAGAATTTCTTAGCTTATGTCGGAAACCGAGGAATGAAATAAAAATAATAAATATATTAATTTTGCCCTGAACATTCCTCATTCTAATAATTAACAATTTTTAATTTTCACTTTAATCAATCATAAATAAAAAAATAAGGACACATACCTCAGCTTATGAAACCAAAGGAGTGTCCCCAAATCCCCAAAAGAGGGAAAAAAAGAACGTCCCTTAATCCCTCATTGCAAAGTCCACTTGCCTTAATATTTTACTTGCCTTTATTACTTGAACTTTGACTTTATCTCCAATTTTATATATTATATTAGATTTTTCCCCTATTAATCTTTTTCTATCTTCATCATAAATAAAATAATCATCACCCATATCTTCAAATCTTACCAATCCTTCTACTGTATTATCCAATTCAACAAACATTCCGAAAGAAGTTACTGATGATACAATTCCTTCATAAATTTCTCCTATTTTGTTTTCCATATATTCTGCTTTTTTCATATCTTCTGCTTCTCTTTCTACCTGTGTAGCTATTCTTTCTCTTTCAGATGATTTATTAGCTCTATCTGTTGCCTGTTCTAAATGTTCTTCAATCCATTGTTCATTTAACAAATAATTATTTTCTAAATATTTAGATATAATTCTGTGTATAAATAAATCTGGATATCTTCTTATCGGTGATGTAAAATGACAATAATATTTACTTGCTATTCCAAAATGTCCTTTATTTTCTGATTCATATCTTGCTACTTTTAATGTTCTTAATAATAGTGTTGATATTACTTTTTCTTCCTCTTTTCCTTTTATTTTTTCTAATATTTTTGCAAATTCTTTTGGATATATATTATCTTTATTAGCTTTTATTTTTAATCCAAAATTAAACAAAAATTTATTTAATTCTTGTATTTTTTCTAAATCTGGTTTTTCATGTACACGATAAATAAATGGTGCAGAAAGCCAATAAAATTTTTCTGCTATTGTCTCATTTGCTATTAGCATAAATTGTTCTATTATTTCATTTGCAAATGTTATTTTATATTTACCTATATTAATAGGTCTGCCATTTAAATCTAATTCTATTTTACTTTCTGGAATTTCTAAATTTACATACCCTTCTTGTAATCTTCTATTTTTTAAAATTAAAGCAAGTTCTTCCATATTTTTAAAATCCTGAATGTAAGGCTTATACTTCTTCAAAATAGCTTTATCTGTTCCATCTATTATTTTTTGAACATCTGTATAAGTCATTCTTTTTGATACTCTAATTACACTTTTATATATTTCAGATGATGTTACTCTTCCTTTTTTATCTATTTCCATTGAACATGATAAAGTAAATCTGTCTTCTCCTTCATTCAAACTACATATTCCATTAGATAATTCTTTTGGAAGCATTGGTATTACTCTATTTAACATATAAATACTTGTTCCTCTAATTAAAGCCTCCCTATCTAATAAACTATTTTCTTTTACATAGTAACTTACATCTGCAATATGAACATCTAATTTATAGTTTCCATTTTCAAGTTTTTCCACTCTTACAGCATCATCTAAATCTTTTGCATCTTCTCCGTCAATTGTAAATATAGTTTTATTTCTCAAGTCTATTCTATTTTTTATATCTTTTTCATTAATTTTTTTACCGCAATTAATTGCTTCTTCTAATACAGGTGCAGGAAATTCTTCTGGTAGATTATAAGATTTAATTAGTGATATCATATCTACCCCAGCTTCATTTATATCTCCTAAAACCTCTACAACTTTTCCTTCAGGCTTATTATCCTTTATAGCAGGTTTTATAATTTCAACTACAACTTTATAATTATTTTTTGCCTTTTTAGCTTTTCTTTTTGGAATATAAATGTCACTTGTAAACTCTTTTTTATTATCTGGAATTACAAAACCAAAATCTTTACTTTTTTGAAAAGTTCCTACAACTAATATTTTTTCTTTACTTTTCTCCAATTGTTCACACTCCTTTTTTTTATTTTTTGTAAATATTTTTACTTTATTCATAAATACAAAAAAATGGTAGTTTATGAAAAACTACCTTTTTACAATTTCTATGCCATATATAGAATTCCTAATACAATTGTTAATATTACGAATATTACTGATAAAATTATTGTCCATCTTTTTTGTTTTCCTTCTTTGGTTCTTGCTTTGTTTTTTTCAAAAAAGTTATTTGTTGATGTACCTGTTATAGTAGATGAAAGACCTCCATCTTCTTTTGTTTGTATAAGTGTTAACACTATTAAAACTACAGCTACTATTAAATAAATTGCTATTAATATTCCTTTTACTATTTCCATTTGTATGTCCTCCTAACGGTTTTTTCCATAATTACTAAAATATTGTAACATATAATTTATAAAAATGCAACTATTTGTTTAAAAAAATGAAAGTCATGTATCTTTTTATGCTTGACAATAATAATTTTTAGTCATATACTTACCTTATAAAAATACAAAAAGGAGGCCATTAAAATATGGAAAATATGATTGAAATCAGATGGCACGGCAGAGGCGGTCAAGGTGCTAAAACTGCTTCACTTTTACTTGCAGATGCAGCTTTTAACACAGGTAAATATATTCAAGGTTTTCCCGAATATGGACCAGAAAGAATGGGTGCCCCTATTACTGCTTATAATAGAATAAGCGAAAATCCAATTACAATACATTCAAACATTTATGAACCAGATTATGTAGTTGTAGTAGACGATACTCTTTTAGAGTCTGTAAATGTTACATCTGGTTTAAAAGAAACCGGAGCAATTGTTATTAATACAACAAAAGATAGCGAATATTTAAGAAGTGTTTTAAAAGGTTATACTGGAGATATTTATACAATTGATGCTAGAACAATATCAGAAAATGCACTTGGAAAATATTTTCCAAATGTTCCAATGCTTGCAGCAATTGTTAAAGTTAGTGGTGTTATGTCAGATGAAGATTTAATAAAAGATATGGAAGGTTCTTTTAAACACAAATTTGCTAAAAAACCTGAGGTTATTGAAGGTAATATGAAAGCCTTAGAAATAGCATTGAAGGAGGTTAAAAAAATATGACAAATATAAATAATACAACACCAATGGAGAAAATGACTCCAGGTGGAGACATTTATACTTCTGGTAATGCAGTAGAATTTAAAACTGGTGATTGGAGAAGTATAAAACCAATTTTTTTAAGTGAAAAATGTAAACAATGTGGAATGTGTTTCCCAGTTTGCCCAGATGATGCAATTCCTGTAAACTCAGATTGCAATAGAGAAGATTTTAATTATGATTATTGCAAAGGTTGTGGAGTTTGCGCTAAAGTTTGTCCATTTGGAGCAATTGAAATGAAGGAGGAATAAAAATATGAGTATAAGAGAAAGACTAAGTGGAAATGAAGCAGCTGCAATTGCTATGAAACAAATTAACCCAGATGTTGTAGCAGCATTCCCTATTACACCATCAACAGAAATACCTCAATACTTTTCAACATTTGTAGCAAATGGTGCAGTTGATACTGAATTTGTTGCAGTTGAAAGTGAACATAGTGCTATGTCTGCATGTATAGGTGCCGAAGCTGCTGGAGCAAGAGCTATGACAGCAACTTCATCAAACGGATTATCACTAATGTGGGAAATGATTTATATAGCTTCAAGCTTAAGATTACCTATTGTTTTATCATTAGTAAATAGAGCTGTATCTGGACCACTAAATATTCATAATGATCACTCAGATGCAATGGGAGTTAGAGATGCAGGATGGATTATGTTATTTTCAGAAAATAATCAGGAAGCCTATGATAATACATTAATGGCTCATAGAATTGGTGAAAATAAAGATGTTATGCTACCTGTAATGATCTGTCAAGATGGTTTTATAACATCACATTCAATTGAAAATATTGAATTATTAGAAGATGATGTAGCTAAAAATTTTGTTGGAGAATATCATCCTGAACATTATTTATTAAACGAAAAAGAACCAATTGCAGTTGGACCATTAGATTTACAAGCATATTTATTTGAACATAAAGCTCAACAAGGAGAAGCAATGAAAAATGCAAAAAAAGTTATTTTGCAAGTTGCTGAAGAATTTGAAAAAATCACAGGAAGAAAATATGGATTTTTTGAAGAATACAAATTAGATGATGCAGAAATTGCTGTTGTATGTATGAACTCAACTGCAGGCACTACAAAATATGTTGTAGATGAATTAAGAAATAAAGGAATTAAAGCAGGATTACTAAAAATACGTGTATTTAGACCTTTCCCTACTGAAGAAGTTGCAAATGCTATTTCACATCTAAAAGCTGTAGCAATTTTAGACAAATCTAATTCATTAAATGCTGCTGGAGGTGCCTTATTTGAAGATGTAGTATCTAGTTTATATGTAAATAATAAAAATGTACCAGCTGTAAACTATATTTACGGAATTGGTGGAAGAGATACAAAATCTGATGATATAGAAAAAGTATATAATGATTTATTACAAATTGCAGAACAAGGAAAAGTAGAAAACCCATATAGATACCTAGGTCTAAGAAAGGAAGGTGTATAATATGCCTTATAATGTGAAAGAAATAGTAGCTAACAAACCTTCAAGATTTACTGCAGGACATAGAATGTGTGCTGGATGTGGCGCTCCTCCAGTTGCAAGAATGGTAATGAGAGCACTAAAACCTGAAGATCATGCTGTAGTCGCAAATGCTACAGGATGTATGGAAGTATCAACATTTATATATCCATACTCAGCTTGGACAGACTCATTTATTCATACAGCATTTGAAAGTGCTGGAGCTACATTATCTGGTGTAGAAGCTGCATATAACTCAATGAAAAAACAAGGAAAAATAAACAATACAACCAAATTCATTGCTTTTGGTGGAGATGGTGGAACATACGATATAGGACTTCAAAGCTTATCTGGAGCAATGGAACGTGGACATGATATGGTATATGTTTGTTACGATAATGGAGCATATATGAACACAGGAATACAACGTTCATCAGCAACACCAAGATTTGCAGATACAACAACATCACCAGCAGGAACAGTTATTCCCGGAAAAATGCAATCAAGAAAAGATTTAACTAAAGTTTTAGCAGGACATCATTTACCTTATGTGGCTCAAACAATTGGATATATGAATTTTAAAGATTTATATGAAAAAGCAGAAAAAGCAATATACACAGAAGGACCAACATTTTTAAATGTAATGGCACCATGCCCAAGAGGATGGGGATATCCAACAGATATGTTAATGCAAATAAATAAACTAGCAGTTGAAACATGCTACTGGCCATTATATGAAGTAATAGATGGTAAATACAAAATAAACTATAAACCTACAAACAAGCTACCAATAGAAGAATTTTTAAAACCTCAAAAAAGATTTAGACATATGTTTAAACCAGGAAATGAGTGGATGATAGAAGAATTCCAAAAAGAAGTAGATAAAAGATGGCAAGAACTTTTAGATTTAGAAGAAAGGGATTAGGGGACGTTCTTTCCTTCCCTAAAACAGGGATTGAGTGACACTCTTTCCCTTTTTAATTTTGCTTTAAAATATTAGTAATTCTGTTTTTACCTATTTTTAAATATTCAGATATTTGTTTATTACTAACATTGTTTGTATTTCTATCATTTCTTATTTCTTTTAATAATGAACCAATAAAGTAATTATTTTTTCTTAATATTTCAATATTTATTTGATTTTTTATACAAAATTGTTTGATTATTTTTTCTACATCTTTTAAAGATGTCTTAGGAGCACTCACATCCAACATACCTTCTTCATTAAAATTTTTATGTATATAATCAAATTGCTCCATATAATTTGTTTGATTAAATATTTTTTTAATAACTGCTTTTTGCATTTTCTTTTCTTTATATAAATTATAAGACGAATAAGAATAATCTTTAATATCCTTTACTTTTTTTGCTTTCACAGGGTTATTATGTATATATGCCAAACAATTAAATAAATGTTCATTATCTTCTATTTGTTGAACATTAAATCTGTCTCTAAATACATATCCAACTCTATTTTCTTTTTTATTATACCAACGAGCATATGACGTATTTGTTTGACTCATTAGTCTTGACAAATTTTCTATTTCCTCACAATATATTAATAAATGAACATGATTATCCATAATACAATAAGCTAAAACATACATATTTTTATAATGTTTTAAATTATTAAACAATAAATTAGAATATTTATTTTTTTCTTGATTACCCTCAAAAATATATTTTCTTTCAATACCTTGAACCATGACATGATTGTAGTTTGATATTATATCCTTTCTTGCTATTCTAGGCATTTTACCTCCCTTCTGTTATTACTTATAAATTTTTTTTGAAAATATTTAGATAAAAAAAACATGAATAAAATTTTTTTAGAGGAGTGTCCCTCAATCCCTGTTTTAGGGAAAAAAAGAACGTCCCCTAATCCCTCAAAAAAAATAACCCAACAATTATAGGCAAATAAAATGTATACATTCTCCAAAATAAAATTGACATATTTATTGTGCCTTGTCTAAATATTGATTTGAATAATAAATAAAATCCACCTTCGGCTCCCAATCCTGAACCTGGTGTTGGTATAAATGTCATTATTAATAATAAAAGTGCTTGTGTTGGTATTATTTGAAAAAATGATATTCCTGAATTGCCAAA
Source organism: uncultured Clostridium sp. (assembly GCA_946548575.1). Lineage (GTDB taxonomy): Bacteria > Bacillota > Clostridia > TANB77 > CAG-508 > CAG-269. Next base: position 40,182 of record CAMNPT010000005.1, read on the forward strand.
TGCTTTATATACTGCATATGTTATTGAATAATATGCTAAACATTGCACTGAACCTATTATAAACATTTTTATTACCATTTTCTTTTCTGATTTTATTAGTTTAAATTGTGTATTAAAATTTTCTATACTTTTATCTAGTTTCTCTATTTTTTCATCTGTTTTCCTAAGCAAATGAATTCTTCCTAAAAATCTTATTATAGGATGAGTTATTGTAGTGATTATTTTTTTATTAACTCCTGCAAGTATTACTATTATTATTGCAAATATATTTACTGCAACTCCGAGAATTGCAATCCACATATAATCTTTTAGTAATTGTTTTAAAAAATTGAATTCTATTAAAGCTATAATTAAAGTTGTTACTACTAATGCAATTTGTGTTATTACAAATTTTATTGTTAATGCGCTCATTGCATCACTTGCTCTTTTCCCTGTTTTAGTCATTTGATATGCTTGCATAGGTTGACCACCTGAAGAAAATGGTGTTAAATTATTAAATAATAATCCTATCATTGAAACTTTTATTGCATTTTTTATTGTTTGATTATTATACATTTTCTTCATTGGGAAATATAAATTTATTGCTTCACAAAACCAATTTATTAATAAAAAAATTATTCCTATAAATACCCACTTATAATTAACATGATTTAATACATTTATTATATTTTCAATACCATCTACTTTTAACATATAAATTAATAACCCAACAAATATTGTGATTATAAGTAAAAAATTTATTATTGTGTTTTTTTTGTTTGTTGGGTTATTTGAATGGTAGTTGGTTTCTTCATTTTCCATAAAAACCATCCTCTTTAATTAAAACATTATGTAACGATAATAATTATTCTTCTTCTGGTGCTTCAACAGGGCAAACTCCTGCACAAGTACCACAAGATATACATGCTGAATTATCTATTACAAATCTTTCATCTCCTTGTGATATACATTGTACTGGGCAAGAAGCTGCACATGCTCCACAAGATATGCATTTTTCAGTTATTTTATATGCCATTTTTATTCACCTCCCTATTCCTTGTGTCTTCATTTTCAAGCTTTTCTAATTCTTCAAGTTCTTTTTTATGTTGTTTTTCTTCTTCGTCTTCTTTTTTAATTTCTATGTCTTTTATTACTTTTACGTCTTTTACATTATATTTTTTATAAAAACAACCTTCACCATCTTTTATTTTAACTCTTACAACTTCTTTTAATGTTTCTATATTATCAACTTCCCCTTCTCCATCTGCTGTTTTTACTATTGCACCAATTTTAGGAAGTCTTGAAAGCTTTTCTTCATATGTTTCACTTTCATATTTTAGACAACACATTAATCTTCCACAATTTCCTGATATCTTTGATGGATTTAATGATAGATTTTGTTCCTTTGCCATTTTTATAGATACTGCTTCAAAGTCATTTAAAAATTTACAACAGCATAATTCTCTACCACAAACTCCGGTTTCCACCTATTCTTTTAACTTCATCTCTAACGCCAATTTGACGTAATTCAATTCTTGTTTTATAAATTGCTGCTAAATCTTTAACCAAATCTCTAAAATCAATTCTTCCATCTGCTGTAAAATAAAATAATATTTTACTATCATCAAATTTATATTCAACACTTGTTAAAATCATATCTAATTTGTGTTTTTTAATTTTATCTTGACAAACTTTAAATGCTTCTTTTTCTTTTTTCAAACATTCTTCATAATGTTTTCTATCTTTGTAATTAGCAATTCTTAAAATCTTTTTTAATGGTTGTAATACTTTTTCATCTTCAACCATTCTATTTGGTATTACAACTTCTCCATATTCAATTCCTTGAGAAGTTTCTACTATTACATTATCACCCTTTTTTACTTTCAGTTGTTTTGGATTAAAAAAATATATTTTTCCTAATTTTTTAAATCTAACTCCTACTATATTTTTCAATTCATTTCCTCCCACATGTTAAAAACCATATTGTCTATAGACATATCATAATTTGCATTTTGATTTAATCTTTTTTTTGTGTTTTCCACAACTTTTATACAATTTGTGTATTGATAGTTTGTTTTTGACATCTTTAGTAGAACTACATTTAAATATTCTAACATTTCAAATATTTCATCTTTTGATTTATATAATATATCTGATAATTTTATTACTTCTAGCAAATCTTTTTTTGTTAAATTATTTACTATATTTTCTATCTGTTCATATTGTTCTTGTTTTTCTTTAAGATCAATTGCTTTTCCGTATACTTCCTTGAAACATATCAATCATATTTTGTGAAACACTAATATGATATTTTTCTTCTATGTATTTTTTTATTTTGTCATCTTCAATTTTAACAAAATGAATCATCATACATCTTGATTTTATTGTTACTAAAAAAGAGTTTTCATTTGTACCAATTAAAATTATTGTTGCAAATTCAGGTGGCTCTTCTAATGTTTTTAACAAACAATTTTGAGCTTCTGTAGTCATTAAATCTGCATCATTTATTATAAAAACTTTTTTATCTGATATAATTGGCTTTTCTTGAATTCTTTTTTGTAATTCTCTTATTTGTTCTATTTTTATACTATTTCCATTTGGTTCAATAATTAAGAAATCCGGGTTTTCATATTGTACTTTTATAATTGATTTTGCAAATTCTGTGGCAATCATTTTTTTCCCTATTCCTGATGGTCCAACAAATAAATAACTATGTGATATTTTATCATTTTTTATTGCTTGAATTAAACTTTCTTTTGCATTATCATTTCCGATTATATTTTCAAACACAATTTTTCTCCTTTATTGGACCTTACCAAATTTATTTAATGGCCATATTCTAATTGCTACAGTACTTTCAATTTTTTCTAATGGTATACAACCAAAAGCTCTACAATCTGTACTATGATTTCTATTATCTCCCATAGCAAATACACTATTCTCAGGAACTATAAAATCACTAAAACCATTTCCAATTATATCTGTCACAATTCCATCTTGTAAATATGGTTCTTCTAATTTTTCTTCATTAATATATACATTTCCATTTTTTATTTCAACATGTTCTCCAGGAAGAGCAATTACTCTTTTTATATAACTTCTTTTGCCTATTTCTAAAAAGTTATTTATAAACCAAGCAAATCCAGTTTTTTCATTATATTTTGCTATTGGATTTGCTTCGTTAATTTCATCTTGTGTATAATTTGTTTTTGCAGGTTCTTCAAATGTTATAATTTTTCCTCTTTGTGGTAATGTCTTTGTTGTTCTTCCCCATCTATTTAACCATAATCTTTCATTTTCAATCAATGTTGGTTTCATTGATACCTGTTTTACAATTGTTGGAGTTCCTATAAAATATCTAAATAACATTGCTAAAACAAGTGCAATTAGTATACAATATATCCATTCTAAAATCTCTTTAGTGTTATCACTCAAATTTATCGCTTCCTTTGTTAATAATTTTTACTTTTATATTATACATTAAATTTATTAATTTAGCAATATTTTTTTTGCTCTTTCTACATCTATATTTGTTGCTGTTCTGACATCCTTAAATGGATAGTCTTGTTTAAGCTTTTCCCATTTATATTCTCCCATATTATGATATGGCAAAATTTCAATTTTCTGAACAGTTTTTAATTTTGATATAAATTCTTTTAATTTCAACAAGTCATTTTTATTATCTGTATATCCTGGAATCAGTACTTGCCTGATCCACATAGGGATTCCATTATCACTTAAATATTTTGCAAATTCTAACTCAAGCTTATTTGACCATCCAACTAATTGTTTACATTTTTCATCATCTATATGTTTTATATCAAGCAAAACTAAATCTGTTAATTCTAGTAATTTTTTTATATCATCTGTTAATTGAAACATTCCAGATGTATCTATACAAGTATGAATGTTTTGCTCTTTTAATCTTGTAAAAAGCTCAATCAAAAATTTGGCTTGTATTAGAGGCTCTCCTCCAGTTACTGTAACACCACCATTTGGATATATATAGTTTTTATAATGCAAAATTTTTTCCATTATCTCATCCAATGATTTATATTTTCCTCCATTCATATGCCAGGTATCTCTGTTATGACAATATTTACATTTCAAATGACAGCCCTGAAGGAATAAGACAAATCTTATTCCTGGACCGTCAACTGTTCCAAATGATTCAATTGAATGTACTTTAGCATAATATTGATTATATTTTTTCGTGGATTGTTCTGTTGATAACATCTAATTGTTGCTCCTTTGTTAATTTTGTAAAGTTTACTGCATATCCTGAAACTCTTATTGTAAGTTGTGGATATTTTTCAGGATGTTTCATTGCATCCTCTAATAATTTTCTATCAAATACATTTACATTGATATGATGTCCTGTTTGTTTAAAATATCCATCTAACATTGTAATTAGATTTGTAATTCTTTCATCTTCTGTTTTTCCAAGTGTTGCAGGGGTTATTGAAAATGTATATGATATTCCATCTTCAGCTGAATCAAATGGCAATTTTGCAACAGAGTTCATTACAGCTAATGCTCCATTTGTATCTCTTCCATGAAGTGGATTTGCTCCAGGTCCAAATGGTGCTCCTGACCTTCTTCCATCTGGTGTACTTCCTGTTGCCTTTCCATATACTACATTTGATGTTATTGTTAATATTGATAAAGTATGTGTGGCATTTCTATATGTGTAATGTCTTCTTAATTTATTCATAAATGTTTTTACTATTTGTACTGCAATTTGGTCAACATCATCATTATCATTTCCGTATTTTGGATAATCACCTTTTATTTCATAATCAACTGCTAATCCTGTTTCATCTCTAATTACCTTTACTTTTGCATATTTTATTGCTGATAATGAATCTGCAACTACAGAAAGACCTGCAATTCCACATGCCATTGTTCTATATACATCTCTATCATGTAGCGCCATTTCTAGTGCCTCATAACAATACTTATCATGCATATAATGTATTGCATTTAAAGCTTTTATATATATTTTTGATACATAATCCATCATTTGTTCAAATTTTTCCATTACCTCATCATAATCTAAATATTCTGAAGTAATTGGTTCAAATTTAGGTGTTACTTGCTTTCCAGATTTCTCATCTCTACCACCATTAATTGCATATAATAATGTTTTTGCTAAATTAGCTCTTGCACCAAAAAATTGCATTTGTTTTCCTAATCTCATTGGAGATACACAACATGCTATTCCATAGTCATCTCCTAAAGTTATTCTCATTAAATCATCATTTTCGTATTGAATTGATGAAGTTTTTATTGATAATTTAGTTGTAAATCTTTTAAATCCTTCTGGTAATCTTGTTGACCATAACACTGTTAAATTTGGTTCTGGTGCTGGTCCTAGATTTTGCAAAGTGTGTAATATTCTAAATGAACTTTTTGTTACTAAAGTCCTTCCATCTATACCCATTCCACCTATACTTTCAGTTACCCAAACAGGATCACCACTAAATAATTCATTATATTCTGGCGTTCTTAAGAAACGAACTATTCTTAATTTCATAACAAAATGGTCCATAATTTCTTGTGCTTTTTCTTCTGTTAATACTCCATTTTTTAAATCTCTTTCGAAATAAATATCTAAAAATGTAGTATTTCTACCTATACTCATTGCAGCTCCATTTTGTTCTTTTATTGATCCTAAATATCCAAAGTATAACCACTGTACAGCTTCTTTTGCATTTGAAGCAGGTTTTGATATATCAAAACCATATTTTTCTGCCATTACTTTAAGTTCATTTAATGCTTTTATTTGTTCACTTGTTTCTTCTCTTTGTCTAATTATTTTTTCTGTTAATTCATCTACATTTAAAACATCTAATTCTTTTTTCTTTTCTTCAATTAATGCATCTATTCCATATAATGCTACTCTTCTATAATCCCCAATAATTCTTCCTCTTCCATATCCATCTGGAAGCCCAGTAATTAGGTGTGATGTTCTTGCTGCTCTAATATCTGGTGTATATACATCAAATACCCCATCATTATGTGTCTTTCTATATTTATGAAAAATTTCTTCAACTTCTGGATCTAATTTTCTACCATAAGCTTCACAAGATTTTTCAACAATTCTAATTCCTCCAAAAGGCATAATTGCTCTTTTTAAAGGTTTATCTGTTTGTATTCCTACTATTTCCTCTAATTTTTTATCTATATATCCGGCTTCATGTGATGATATAGTTGATACTGTTTTTGTGTCTATATCTAAAACATTGCCTTCTGATTCATGTTCTTTCTTATATAAATCTAATACTTCATTCCAAAGTTTTTTTGTTTTTTCAGTTGCATTTGATAAAAATGTATCGTCACCTTCATATGGTGTGTAATTCTTTTGTATGAAATCTCTTACATTAATTTCTGTTTGCCAATCTCCAGATTGGAATCCATTCCATTGTTCAAATTTCATTTTCATACCTCCCTTTTTATTTATTATTTACATTTTATACAAATAATATAATATCATAAATATGAAATATATTCAATTTAAATTTTAAACATTTAAAAAATCAATACATAAAAATGTATTGATTTTTTATCTATTTTTCCTCTAAATTATCTGATTCAGCAATTACTTGTGCTATATTATATATCAACTTTTGTTTTTCTGGTGAACAACTTTTCAATAATTCTGCAAATTCTTCATCCAAATAGTTACTTGAACTACTAGATGCACCATTTAATATATAACCTTCTGTAACATCTAATAATCCACATAATTGATTTAATCTTTTTAAATTAATATGTGAATTTCCTCTTTCTACTCTACTTAAAAAAGCTACTGAAATATCAATTTGTTCAGCTAAATCCTCTTGTGTATAATTTTTTGCAATTCTTGCTCTTTTTATTCTTTGACCTATTACATTATAATCTATTGCCATTTTTATCACCTTCCTATTAATCTCCTTTGTGTATAATAGCATTTTATAGTTTAAATTTACAGAAACTAATTGTATTATTTTTATTTATAAGTTTATTTAATTTTGTAATAATTTTATTATATAAAAATCAAAATTGCATTGCATAGAAAAATCGAGAAAATGAAAGAAAAACTTCGTTTTTGTACGAAAAAAGTTTATTTTTGGAATATTTATCCAAAAAAAATTAATAAAATTTGACAAATTGTCCTAAAAAAAGTATACATAATTTGATTTTTGGAAGAATATATAGTATAATAGAAGATGGTCGCGTTTGAAAAAACAAAAAAGGAGTGTGAATTTTTATTTTAAATAGTAAAAAAATAAAATACTATACGAAAGAAATCTTTAAGTTTTTTAACATTACTATAATTGGTTTCATTTTGATAATCGCGATAATCTTAATTAAATATAAACCAGTATATAGTGTAAGTATTTCTGGAAAAAATCTAGGATATATTTCTAATAAAGAAACTTTTGAAAAAGATATTTTAGATTCTGTAATTTCATCTTCTGATGATAAAATTGTTGATTCAGTTGACTTGAAAGAAAATCCAAAATATGAGTTAAAACTTGCTGATAGATTACTTCAGACAAACGAGAACCAAATCATTAATAACATAGAAGATAATTTAACAATAACTTATAAATATTATGATATTGCAGTAAATAATGAAACTTGCTCTTCAGTTAATACTCTTGAGGAAGCTGAGCAATTAGTAAATGAACTAAAAGAAGATAATACAAATAATGAAGAACTTGATTTAGCTATTTTAGAAAAGTATACTCAAAATGAAGAAGAATTAAATACTCAAGAAGTTGAAATTGCTAAAACTGCTGTTCAAGAAAAAGTAAATGAAAAAGCTGAAGAAATAAGAATACAAGAAGAAATTGCTAAAATGCCAGATGTAAATGGTATAAAACTTGCTGTAAAACCTGTAACAGGTACTATTTCATCAAGATATGGTGTAAGTAGTAATTTAAGAAAATCAACACATACAGGTTTAGATATTGCAACACCAACTGGAACACCTATAAAAGTAGTTGCAGATGGTACAGTAACTGGTGCTAGCTATAATGGTGCATATGGTAACTTAGTTAAAATAGACCATGGAAATGGTGTTGAAACTTGGTATGCACACACTAGTAAAATGTATGTATCTGTTGGACAAAAGGTAAGCGCTGGAGATATAATTGCAGCTGTTGGTACAACAGGTAATTCAACAGGACCTCATTTACATTTTGAGATTAGGATAAATGGAAAACATATAAATCCACAAAACTATTTATATAAATAAGATTGTCTGTTAAGGACACTTCAAAACATGTAAGGCACTACTCCTATTTGGAGCATGTGTCCTTATTTTTTTATTTAATCGTTTATTTAGTTCATATAGAAGTTGTGAATTATTAGAATGAAATTCTTTCATATTCAAAATTAATATATTGTTATTTTCGTTTCATTCCTCGGTTCCTGACATAAGCTAAGAAATTCTAAAATTATTTTATGGCTCCCTTCCGTGTTAAACACGAACTCTTTCCATAAAATAATTTTGAATTTCTAACCTTACTCTAGTCACATTCGGAATGAAATGAAAATAACAATATATTAATTTTGCATTGAACATTCTTTAATCTAGTAATAAACAAGTACTATTTTTCACTTTAATCAATCATAAATAAAAAAATAAAGGAACACTTCCTGGCAAAAACCAAGGAGTGTCCCCATGTCCCTAAAAGAGGGAAGGAAAGAACGTCCCTAAATCCCCTTCAGCCCTACAAATATAAAGCTAGGCGAAAACCAATGAAAATGTAGGAAAGGACGGGACGGTTGCTGAAGCGACAAGAAGCTGGACCGCCAGATCCAAGGTTGTAGTAATCGCCACCCCTGCTAACTCTGCTAGAAGTGTCATAAGCCTCTGTTGTCCATTCATAAACATTTCCTGCTAGGTCATATATATTATTTGCTTTTGTTTGCTCAAATGCTCCTGTATTTATCAAGCCTGTTGTTCCTGAAAATGAATCATTTTTATAGTTACCCCATTCTTTACTATCTACTGCTATTTCACTTCCTGTTTTTTCTCCTGTTTCATATAACCATCCTAAAATTCTATCCCATGCTGCTCCTGTTAACAATGAACTATTTACACTTGTATTAAACGCTTTTGCTACTCCTATTGCATCTGTTCCTGAATCAACTTTTTGTGGTATAAAATTCCATAACATCCCATTAGTAAGCGTAGTAGAACTATTTTTTCTTGTACTAGTTGATGGTATACTTCCTGCTTTTTCTGCTCCATCTATTACTCTATATGTTGCTTCATATTTTCCAACATAAAATCCTCCATTTGCTGCTACTTTTGCTACATAATCTATTGTATCTGATGGCTCAAAACAATCTCCAAACTTATCTTTTAACAATTCTTCATCTGTTGCATCATTTCCATAATACCAATCATTTTGCGTATCTATTGCATATAAACTATGAACACTTAAAAATCTTTTTACTGTTTCTCCACCTTCTGTTGTAACTATTAATCTATATACTCCATTATATGTTTTTGTAAATGAACTTGGATCTATTTCATATTCTTTTCCAGATTCATTTCCTACTGTTTTTTCTTCTCCTACCGGATTTGTTAATACTATACTTTCTATTGTTTCTTCACTTGTTACTTTTATTTTTATTGTCTGATTTTTATCTACTGGAATCCATACAAATTCATTATCATTTGCATCTTTTATTGTATACCCTTCATCTACATCATCAGTTCCTATATGTGTAAAACCACTTACTTCTGGCGGTGTTACCCTTGTTCCAGATATTAAAAACTTATCTATTGTTACACTTGATTTTGCTAGATCTATTGTCCCATCTTCTGTATTTATTGTAACTTCATAACTTCTATAACTTACTTTTAAATTATTTCCATCTACTGTTACTGTTGCAGATGAATCCTTTTTTTGTAACTCTGCTTGCAGTTCTGTTGCCTTTTTGTTTAAGTCCCAATTTTCTATTATTCCATCTGTTTGTACACTATTCCATGCTAAACCAACATCTTCTTTAACTTCTGCTTCTGTTGTTTTATCTTTTGCGTCACTTGCTTTTGTTAATAAACCATTCTCTCCTGTTAATGTTGAAATGCTTACTGCTGCTAGTATTAAAAGTACAATTATAGTTATGACAAGGGCTATTAGAGTTATACCTTTATTAGCATATTTTAATCTTTTCATAAAATTTTGTTTCATCAAAATTTCTCCTTTCTATTCTTTT
>CAMNPT010000006.1 GCA_946548575.1 uncultured Clostridium sp.
CTTGTAAGTTTTCTATCTAATCTTTCAATAGCTTCTTTTTCTTCTTTATTCATTTAACCACCTCTTTATATAAGGTTCTAAAAATTTTTTTATTTCTTCATTTAAAGGTTCTATTTTTTGGTCTTTATTCATTTTGATTTAGTCCTCCTAAACAATACTATCTATTTTTGTAAAACGAATAGAAGGTATTATAATTTTCTAATAAGGCAACTAAATCAGCATTATTTATAGTACATGTAGGACTACCGTTTAATGTTGACAAATTTAAAGATTTTTTTATTCTATAAATATATTCTTCTTCCATATTATTCTCCTCCTTTTTCTCCAATGCCCGCAACTAGTTGATTCTCCACTTAATACGGTATGTTTTTGTATATATTTAATGTTTCCACAGCTACATTGAACTAGCAAATATCTTCTTTTATTTGTGTTTTCAAGAACTTCGTCTAATACTAACCATTCTCCATATTTTTTCCCTTTTAAATCTGATTGCAATGTAACATACTCTCGGTTGTCTATATCTGGAAGACTTCTTCCTTTAAAATTTGTTTTATAATACTCATTCATTTTGTCTTTATTCTGGTCTCTCCATTGTTTATGATATTTTAAAATTTCTTGTCTATTTCGTTTTCTATATTCTCTTAAATATTCTTTACTAGCCGACATTCCATACTTACTCCTTTATATTATCTCTCCATCTATATACTTTACCTGTTCTATATAAACTGCGTTCTTTTTCATTATCACTATTTTTGTATTTCATTACTCTTGGCATTAAATCATCAAAATAACACTCTATTTTTTTACCATTTACTTTTATTTTATTATCACAGCCTACAAATCCACTACACATTCTTGTCATTCCATATTCAGTAGGTAATCCACAATTATTACATCTAACAACTCTTTTCATCGGATTTTCATTATCTTGTATTAATTCCATCTGATTGCCTTCATTTAATATATTGGGGTTTATATATTTTATCATTCATCTTTTCCCCTTTCTTCAAATTCCGCTTCAATTTCGTCTTCTTCTCTTTTGTATTTACTTAATACCATCATAAGCATTTTCATTGTATTATCTGCAACTTCTGTGTTTTCACATTTCACAAATTCAAATGAAACTGTATCATCTTCTGGTTTTTCTTCAACATATATTTCTATTATTTTTCTTTTCATATTTCCTCCTTAATATAATCTTATTGCTACCTTTACTCCAGAACATTCTCTTTTCCTTGGTTTTCTTCCTGGTCTTATTCCTGTATCTGCTCTTTTAATATTTGCTGGACATGCCCAAAATTGTATTGTTCGTTTTTTTACATTAAAATGTTTCATACATTCTTCTATTGTTCCTACAAAAAGTTGTTTTTCGCCTTTATATATTGCAAATTCTTTTCGCATACAATTCACTCCTCTATATCGCTTATACTTAAATAATCTAACATATCAGCATAACAGTTATTACACATATTACATAACTTTCTTGGACTGTTTCCTTCTTTTGCTACTGATATGGTTATTCTGTCTAGTGTAAAATTTCCGCATCTTACACAAAATTTTTGATTGCTACTTTGAATCTTAAACACAAATTGTTCAAATTCTTTTTTGTCCATCTTTTTAATTTCTTCAAAATTCATTATTTCTTTTCCTTTCCAATTATCCCATCTTCCTTTTCGTAACAACCACATGCCCATTCGTCCTCACATATAGATCTTGGATACGGAAAATCTCCTAAACAATCGCATTGATCATTACAGCAGACATCATTTATTCTCCATCTGCATACTTCCATGCTTTCAATTTCTTGTAAATATGTTCCATCATCTTTTTTTGTTAAAAATCTACTCATTTATCTTTCTCCAATTTTCTATTTTTTTCATTTCTTCTTCGCAATATTCCATAAACCAATAAGCTTTGTCATTATCAAATTTATAATTCCAAATATGTCTCCAGCACTTGTTAGAACAATTTTCTCCTTTACAATAAGTTGTATCTGTGTTTGCGTTCTTTTTATCCATTTTTGCCCCTTTCGCTTACATCATCATCATGGATTCCAAAAGGTAACTCAAAACCTTTTGGAAATACCCATAAATGATACATATTTGCAGCATCTACTAATCTATCTTTAGCTGGAAATACTTCTATTGCAATTCTATCTTCTCCAAATAGAGAATCTTTAATCCATTGTTTATCTTTCCATGATATTTCTGTTCCGTCTGTATTTCTAACCGCACAATGTATAACTTTACCCCATCTTGTATTAATTTCTCTTGTCATTGCTGCATATTCTCCATTATATACATATGCCTTATTTAATTCTGCAAACCACCCTGTCCCTTTATGCATTGATTTTGGAGATGGTTTTCCTATCCACTTTGCTTCCATTCTGTAACTCCTTTATTTATTTAATATTTTATATTCATCTGAATTAATTAATTCTGTAGCTGCATATAGCATTGCTTCGTTTAATTCACAAGTTGTTTTAAATTCTGTTATTTCCTGTCCTTTAAGTTGTTTTCTTGGTGCATTATCTAATATTGTTCTTGCTTTTTTAAATGAATTAATAGGCTTAGTAACATAATTCCTATATGTATAACTAGATATTTGATTAGGTTGTAATATATAATATCCAACTCCATATACTGGTCTTATAATATATCCTTGTTCAAACAATTCATTTTTTACCTTGTTCATTTGTCGTCTGAAATTCACTCTGCCTTTATAATCTTCTAAATTTTCTTGTAATATTGCATTTAATTCTTCATAAGATAATGTTTCTCCATAATCTTTAGTTAATATTAATTCTTCTATCTTTTCTCTTTTCTCTTTTGGAGACATTTCTTCCTTACTTTTCATTATTTCTCCTTCCTACTGGAACATCTATTGCTTCATATAGACTCCAGCCTAAATACATTCTATTAAAGAATGATTTTATATTTATTCCTTTATTTTTTGCTATTGAACTATAATTCTTGTAGTTTTTTCCTTTGTAAGTTATTTTGGTATATGTTGGCTTTCCTATTTTTCTACTACCTTTGTTATACATATTATGTTTGCTTTCGCTATGATAAGCCCATCTTAAATTTTCTACAGAATTATCTTTGTTATCTTTTAAATGGATTACTACATCTTTATAATTTGGATTTGGTATAAAATGTGTTGCTACTAATCTTCCTACCATAAAATCTTTTTTTATATTATTTTTAGATAATGACACTTGCATATATCCATATCTATTAATCTTTTGTTTTAATTCTCTTACAAGTCCTCTTGTATTATTATAATTTAGACTCCTTACTTTTCCAGTATTGGACACTTGATATTTACCTTCATATCCTATTACGTCAATCCAAATTTCATTTTCCATCTTTTTTATCCTCATTATTTTTTATGATAGTTTCAAATTCAATCCCATATTTTTGTAATTCTTCAACACAATCGCTAATATCTAAATAATCTTTGCGAAAAGCATCTACGTTATCCCATATTCTGCCCATTACTTCTGGTAATCTTTTTCTACCAAATCCACAAACATATCTCAAAGTATAAGCAACTGCTATACTATATAAATCTAAATATTCATTAACTAAATCCATACTCTTTTTTTCGCAATTTTTAATCATATCTTGATATACGTCATCAATCCATTTTCTTAGTTTCTTCGGATCATTAAATACTTTTGTTAATTTTTTTTCTTGTTTTTTGGTTAGTTGCATTTTCTACTTCTCCTTTTTTAATTTTTTCGACAAAATACAATCCTTGATGTCGTATCTTTTCTTTCAATATATCTTCTTGTATTTTTCTTTGTGTTTGTTGTGAGATTTCAGAAATTTTTTTATGAACTTTTATAGAAATAAAACTAACTATTAATGTTACGGCAAGATTATAAACTGATATAATAAATCTTTTGTATTCACTATTTAAGCCATTAAGTAAAACAAATCCTAATAGTAATAATAAAATAATCTGAAAAGATACAAGTACATATCTTTTTATATCTGATGCCATATTATAAATCGTAAAATTCATGTTTAAGATTTCTGCTAAGTTATTATTAAATTCATTAGTTTTTTCTTTTTCAAATCGTTCTTTTAATACATAAATATCTTCTATATCATTCTTTTTACTTGTTAGAATTGGCTTATTTTTTGATGAATAATAAACTCTTTGGGGTAAATTCTTGTAGTAAATAAACCATTCTATTTCATTTTTATTTTTAATATTAATTGATGTATGAAAATATTGTGGATCTAATATTTCCTTAATTTCATTTGTTTGTTTCAATATATCCATTTTTAATTTCTCCTTTATTACCAATCTTGATTTTCTGTTTTTCTTTTTATAATAAATCTACCTTTACGATCAATATACCCTTCAACATATATCTTTAAATCATCTTCAAACATATCATCTAACTGTGGATATTGACCTACTTGTATATCATTTAAAATAATACTCTGTTTCTTGTTATATGCTAAATAAAAATCTTCTTCTGTAGAAAATATAGGTTTTTGAATCTTAAATACCATTTTTCTTATCCTTTCTTTTTAGCTCGATTATAAGCTGATCTAATTCCTTCATTCGTTTTTTCTTGTAGTGTTTTTCTATAATTTTGTCGATTTTTGTAGTTTTATTCTTTCGACAAGAGTATTTAATAATCTTTTTTATATCTCTTATCGTGAATAATTTCGTACTGACAACAAGAGTCTGTATTATATTTTTCAAATCTTTCTGTATTACATCTTTATTTCCAGTTATTCTTACTGTTCGTTCGTTTGAATTTATCATTTTTCATCTCCACTACTTAAATTCTTCAACAAATTTTTCTTCTCCGTATTTTTCTACGAATCTGATTCTTCCAATATCTTCTAATACTTTGCTAAACTCTTTATCGTCTGTAATTTGTCTATGATGTTTCACGCATATTGGTACAACCAATCCCCATTTCATACATTTTTGTCTGTTCCTGCCTCGAAAAACTTCGTGAATTTCGTTTTTTTTCTGTTCACAGAAGAAACATTTTTCCATATTCTCTGTTAAAATACTAAATCTGTTTCTTTCGGCTTTGGCTAATTTACTGCTTTTTTGTTTTATCTTATTTGATTTATTTTTTATGGTTTTAGTTGGTTTTGGTACAGGATTAAAACTATTGCTTAAATCTTTTACTAACATTTTTCTCCCACTCTTTCATCATACTTTCTAATTCTTCTTTAGGCTTTGTTTCTATTCCTTGCTTTTTGGCTTCATCTATTAGCAGCTGGATTAATAACCACATTTCTTTGGAATCATATGTACTTGATCCATAATAACAATTAACTTTTACACATTTATCTTTTCTGCTTACTTCTTCAACTAAAAAACCTATTCCTTGACTATTCCAGATTCTTGTCCATCTTTCAAGTGCTTTTTCTGGTAAAATCATTGTTTCAAAAGTTCCTATGTGTAGTATTGCATCTCTGTAAACATCTTCTTTTGTTATTACTGCATCTGGTACAGTTAATTTCTTTGCAATTGCATCACATAAACCCCAGCAATAAGCATTACTATCTAATGACCTTTTTTTTCTCCACTTCTTTATTTCGACATTTAGCTTATTTTCATTTTTTAGCTGTTCTACTATTCCTATTTCCTTTGTATCTAAAAGTAAGCTTATTTTTGATTTTCGTGTCTTATAATCTATTCCTATATCTGTTATTATTCCTGTAGTAAGCATATACATCACCTATATTTCTTCTAAATTATCTTGCATATCATTTTCAAACTGTTCTGTTTCCATATATTCTTTATATTCTTCTATTTCACTTAAGATTTTTTCTAATTCAACTTGTCCTACTTTAAATTTAATAATCTCTAATCTTTCTTTATCGTTTACGGCATCTAAAAATGCAACATAGAAATCTGTTAAAATTGTATATTTCATTTCTGATACATAATCATTCTTTAAATCATATACTTTTTCGTTTTTGTCTATGTAATAATCTATATATGCCTCTCTTATTTCTTCATTTGTTACTCCTTCATTATCAAGAAAATCTTCTGCTATTTGGTTTAATCTATCTCTTTCTTCTATTCTCATTTCATCAAGTTGATTATATTTTTCAGTATTTTCAATATATCCTTCTTCTTCAATTGTTTTTATTAATCCAAATACTGTAGAGTTAAGCGAATTTTTTAATATATTAATATCATTTATTGATAATGTATATTTAAAAGTATCACTTACTCTAGTTTTCCAGCTCTTATTTTCTTCGTTATTATCATCAATAAAGACTTCAAACCATATAGTTTTAGTTTTTACATTGATTGAATCAAGCCTTAACATCACTTTAAATTTTTTGTATATAAATATTGTCCATTCTTTTTCCCACAATTTTTCATCTAAATAATTTTTAATTATAAAGCTATAGTCTACATCATAGACTTTTAAAGCTAACATTTTATTCTCCATATTTTTCTCCCTCTTTAATCTTCAAATATGTAGTAAAAAGTACTACTTTCTTTTTTATATCCAAAACATAAATTGCCACCATCAAATATCAAAGCTAATTCATCTGATGTCAAATTTGTTGTATTCTTTTTTATAAAATACTCTCCGTGTGCGTATCCTGCTTTTCTTTCATAGATCAAATCGTACTCATCAAAATTTATTTTTTCCATCTGTCTGGTTTCTGAATTATATTTTTCTATGCCTTGATGAATTTTGTGTTTTTCAGTTAATTCTCTATATATTTCTCTGTTTATCTTAGCTTTTTCATTTTCGTTTTCTGTAAAAGCCCATTCAACATATACTTTTTTCTCCATTTGGAAACTCTCCTTTTTTTAAACACTCTGCTAATATCTTTAACTTTGGTATATATTCATTTTCTATAAAATCTTGATCATATTCTATTTCTGTCATTTTTAGTCTATCTTTGTCAATTGAATTGAAATAATTGTTGTAATCTTTTTCTTCTAGTGCATATGAAACTATATATAATTTGTGTATTTGGCTTGCAAACATTTCTACTTGTGCTTGTCTCCAATATTGTTTTGACACTTTAAATTCTTTATTGGCATTATGTGTTTTTACTTCATAGATACAAGTATTGGTATTTCCATCAAGATTTGCTCTTAATCTTAAATCTTCAATTATGATTTGCTTGTCCTTTTTTAAATTTTCAATTTCTAATGCATCTAGTATTTTATGCTCATAATAAGTTCCAGCAATCATTGCATCAGTTGTAATATTGTTTTTTGCTATTCCAATTTTTTCAAGCCACCACTTTTCAAATGTTTTTGTTTCCCAATTTCCAACGACCATACTTGTATCTGAACAGCCTATATAATAACTTCTATCTTGTGAAGCTATCATTCTTTCATTTCTCCAATTCTGTTTTCTAATCTTGCCAATACATCAAAATATGTAAAATAGTTTTTGAACTCTTCTTCTGTTATCCCAAGGTTTTCTGATATCTTTGCAACAGAAATACCATGTCTCATTTTTTGTGTTACTAATTGTTGCATTCTGTCCTTAATTTTAAATAAATTATGTTTAGATAAATCATCTTCCCAATTGTCTTTTTCTTCTTTTTCTTCGTTTTTAAGCCATAAATCAAATCCAAGTCCTGTTCTAATTGCAACTCCTTTTACAAAAAGTCTAGTTTGACAATTCCATAATCGCTGTTGTGTCATAGAATTATCTTTAACGGGATTACTTCCATTCATTACTGCTCCTCTTTGTATAAAAACTAAATCATCTATAACTACTTTTACTGCTGTTTCATAGACTCTGTTGGTTGTACCATTTTTATCAGTAAACACTTGATCAGTCATAAAGAGACTGCTTCCTGTCCTTTCATCTACTACAGGCTCAAAATATACTACTGTAGCTCCATGTTCGTGTAATAAATCTATAACTTTAGCCCAATTCAAATAATCTGCTCCATCTCTTTGGTCTGTCCATTTACTAACATTTACTTTTCTTAAATCTTCATAACTTTCTAATGCCATTTATTTTTCCTCCTTTACAATATCTATTCTTGTTACTGCTTTTCCGCATTTATATATTTTAATCCTAGTTTTATCTTCTGTAACGTAATCTAATCTACCTGAACCTTTTCTCATAATCTTAACTAGATTACTGTTGATAAAATCTAATATTTCATTCATCGCTTTTTCTTTCCTTTCTTTTTCTGCTAACCATAAATCATCGTAATAACATTCTTCTTCTATCAGCTTGAAAATATTTCCATCTTCGTCATCTTCAATATAATCTTCTTCATCTTCCATTTTTCTATTAATGCAAATATCAAACTCTTAAACCTAATTGATGAGCAGTTGGAACTCTTTTTTGAGCATTATTTCCATTTTCACAATCACATCTTGCTGCATAAATATATTCAAGTCTTTTGCCACCATCTGTTATAAATTTTTTATATGTTACATAACCTGTACTATTACATTTTTTGCATTCTATAACTTCTGCTTGTTCTTCATTTGTACTATATGGCAACTCTTGATCTAGCATATAGAAATCAGCTATTTTAGGTTTATTTACACATTTACGTAATGCTGCTGAGATTAATTGTCTATATCTTTCAATATCTAAATGTTTTAATTCATCATACATAATTCCTATCTGTTCTGATGTATATTCTTTGTTATAATACTTTTCTAATCTCCTGGTTGCTTCAATAAATTCCTGAGTTTGCATTTACATGTTCCTCCAATTCTTTTAATTTTCTATTCGTTCTTTCTTCGTCTGTTTCTTCTGGATTTAATTCTTCTTTAGCTCTTCTAAAATCCAGTTCTTCGTTTTTTACATCAACTAACTTTTTAAAACCTTTATTTTGCCAATTCCTTAATATACCTTCTATGTATCTGCCTGTTCTAACATTGGCAACTGTTGCTTTTTTTATAGCCTCTAGGACTAATGCTGGACTTAAAATATTGCAATACTCCATGAGTATCTGCAATGTAATATCTGTAATAGGTGCTATATTATTTTCATAGCTGCTGATTACATCTTTTATATCTACATCATCATCTACATATACATCTACATTATCATCTACATATACATCTACATCATCATCTGCATTAAGGTTTGTGTTAGGTTTTATTTTGGTTCTTGTTAGGTTTTTGTTAGGTTTTTTTAGGTTTTCATTTTTCTTAGGTCTTCCACCCTTCTTTCCGTTCTCAACACTAGCATTGTAACGTTTTTCTGCATTATCAATATTAGGTTTCATTAAGATAAACATTGCCTCTGCTATTCCTGATAAATTCTCTGGTTCTTTTCCTTCAAAACAATAATATGTGATTGCATTATACATCTCTAATTGATATTCTTCTGGTAATTTTTTTATAGCATTATAAAAACTCTTGTAAAAAACAAAACTATCCTTTTGCATTAGTCTTTCTCTCCTTTAAATAACTATTAGCATAAGTGTGCAAATATCAAAGCATAGAACCCCCTCCTTATATTGAATATTGACTTTTGCTTTAAAATGTTCTAAAATACAAAAAACGTAAAAAAAATAAAAGTCTTTTTCGACTTTTTTCTTTTACGTTTATTATCAAATATTATTTATGCAATGTGTAGGAAACCCTTACATAGCTTTGATTTTGTGCAATGTTATGTATTAGAATTATAGCATATACTTTATAATATATGCCCTACTACTTCTATTTGTGCCAGAAAAAAGTCGCTTTATTGATTAATATATTATCATATAACAAAAAATATTGTCAATAAATTTATGCAAATTTTTTTAAATTATTTGTTTCAGTAATTTTGTTTCTATTTTTAGAATCATTAAATTGATTTAAAATTTGTTCAAATGTATCTCTTACTAATGACACTCTTAAATTTTCTTCATTAGTTAGTGATTTATTGCTTCTAGGATAAATGAATTGATACATATAACTATACATTTCTAAACTCTTTAATATTAGATCCACTTGACAATCTAATAACTCTATCTTATTTTTTCTTATTAAATCGGTATCAAACTCTAACATTATACTTCCCCCTATCTTTTATTAATTATAAAATTACTTAATGGATTCCTTTCGACTGCTTCTTTTATCTGTTTCGAACATAAATGTGTATAAATTTCTGTACTTTTTATACTTTCATGACCTAAAAAACTCTTTAATAGTAATATGTCTGCATTTCTTGAATATATTATTGTTGCTGCTGTATGCCTTAATGTATGCGGTGTATAATTTTTATCTGCTAAATTGAGCAATTTAAAGGCATTTTCGCAAATATCTTTTACTGTTACTTTATTTATTCTTTTGTTTTGATTGCTTATAAACAATGGATCTGTACTCTTAGCATTTCTATTTCTTAAATAGAGATTTAATTGTTTTTTACAGTATTCGTTATAGTATACTATTCTTTCTTTGTTGTTCTTCCCTATTATATTAATACTGCTATTTTCAAAATTAATATCCTTAATGTTGATATTAATTAATTCTGATAATCTTATTCCTGTGCTTAAAAACAAACTAATAATTAGATTATTCCTTAATGGATATCTACTGTTCTCTTTGGTATAAATCCTTTGTATTTTTTTAGCTTCTTCTAGGCTTAAATATTTAGGTAATCTTACTATCTTTTTTATATTTTTAATATTATCTGCTGGATTTTTTTTGTTTATTCCTCCACGAAACGACGGCAATAACCATCTATAAAAACTTCTTATTGCAGTCAATTTTCTTTGTCTTGTATATGGGTTGTTGTCTTTGGAATAATTACAATTAACTAAAAATGCCAATATATCTGCTTCTCTAACTTGTAATAAAATGAATTGATTAAACTCTTTTATTGCAATTGGAATATTCATATACATTTGGATAAATCTAAAAAACAATATTAGATCTGAATTATAAGACTGTATTGTATTAATAGAATAACCTTTAACTGAAATTAAGTAATTTAAAAAATCATTTAATACTTTTGGATTATTTTTTTCCATTTTCAACTCCTTTCACAGATTATGTAAACATAGAGTTAATTATATTCCTATTTATACATTATGTCAAATTGGACTTTTTTAAAATTTTATGATATAATTAAATATATAAGTATTAACCGTATTTATAGGACTTCTAGTAAAGGAAGTGATTAATATGGATATAGTAATTAGAATAATAATAATGATAGTAATAACAATAGTATTACCTTTTATTGCTAAACTAATAAGTAAGCCTTTTCAAGACAAAGAAGCATTGGAAGATTTTAAAAAATCAAATATAATCGAAAAAATTGGATATTTTATTATGTATTTTTTCTTAAATTGGTTAATTATTGCTCCATCGCTAATTTTTATAGAATGTTTTAAATATATATTTATAAAATAAGAGGAGATGATTATTATGTTAAAAGCATTAATTGTTATAATATTCTCATTACCATTTGTTTTATTAGGTAATTATTTATATAAAAATAGTGATAAATATAAAGAAGATTTAAAAGATAAAGAATTAAAAAAACAAGATGATATAGAAAACCAAAAATTACAAAATTTTATTAATATTTTAGAACAAAAAAGCAGTCGTTAAGACTGCTTTTTATTATGATATGTTTCTTTTGGTGTATTCTAATGTAATATATATGTAATCTACAATATTTGGCAAAACTGAAGAACCAACATAAATTTGTAATTCATTATTAATACAATTATTAACTCCTATTTCATAATTTCCAGAACTAATTGAATGCATAAAAAATGTTTTTGTATTAATATTTGTATCTTGATATTTAACTGTTATATTTGCTTTTAACATTAAATCAATATTCATATTCAATGGCAACATTTTTTTAGTTCCATCTGATGTTAGTTCGTTATATTCGGTAGGTGTTATTTTAATTACTTTTCTATATATTGGTATATTAAACCATGTTCCAATTTGTCTTTCTGTATCGTCGTATATTTCTTCATATATTACATTTGTATTTTTTCTTAAAAATTGAATTCCCATCTAATTCACTCCTTTTATTATAATTTGTGCTTGTAAAGGGCAACCAGGTATAACTGATAATACAACATCTTGAACATTAGCATTGATAGGTAATGTAACTGCAATACCAGCACCTATATCATAAGATTTATTTCCAATTGTTGCTGTTAATACATAACCGTCTTCGCTATAATTGGCTATATCTATAGAAGTTACTTTTTTATTTACACTAATTGTAGTTGGATAAGTTGGATCTGCCGCTGCTCCCACATATTCTAAGCCTGAGTACAATGTCGTTTCAATTTCTTCTGAAAGACTTACTGGAACAGGATTCTCTGATGTATTATTTATTGTTGTTGAATCACTTCCACTACCACCTTCCATAGAAACTTTTAAATTTCCATTTTCATCTACTAATAAATTTTTTACTTCTCCATTTTCTGTGAAACCTTTTAACATATATTTTTCCTCCTTTATATTTTTAAAATTTGTCCTGGATATATCAAATTCGGATTAGATATTCCATTTTTTGTTGCAATTTCTTGATATGTTGTTCCATATTTTGCAGCAATTGCACTTAATGTATCTCCAGGTTTAACTACATAAGTTTTTTCTTTATGATATCCCATTTTTTCATTTACAATATCCTGTATGGCATCATAATCGTAACCTTCTGCTAATAATGATTTTTTTCTGTCATCTCCATTTCCCCATTTTCCCGCAATTACTTCATCTGCAATTTCCTCATTAGATTTTTTAGGATTTACAGGTTGAATAGGTTGTGATCCATTAATTTCTGATACTAAATCTCTGTATAAATAGTTCATATCTACATTACCAGAAATTCCACCAATTTGACCTTTAAATGAATATTGGAACATATCATATTGACCTTTATATTTATCAAGGTTATTTGCATTTTCAGGGTGTGCTATCCAGCTAGTATATCTAGGTACTAAAGCACTTTTATTTAAATAATTATTAAACCAGTCTAAATTAGCATAAACTCCAGCCCATAGTCCTGCTTGTTCTATTATTGTATTAAAACTAATACAGATTTGAGTAAGTTTATCTCTGCCCTCTACTTTAATTTCGTCATCTTCCATATCTATATATACTGGTAACTGTATTTTTTTATTAGATAGATATGCGACTATTTCCCTTGCTGCAACTTCTGCATTAGGTATTTCGTTTGAATAACAGTATACATATACTCCTACAGGAATACCTAATCTGGTACACTCATTATAGTTGCGTTCAAAAAATTTATCTACCCAAAATTTTGTATTGTCTCCAATATTTCCTAGTTTTAGTATGGCAAAATCAATTTGATTTTTAACTAAATCCCAATTGATATATTCTTGCCAACTGCTAACATCAATTCCTCTCATGCCCATAATTATTCCTCCTTTTTACCATTGTTCTTTTGGTGTTGTGTACCAAAATAAAATGCTATAATCATTAAGTATATTTCTTTAATATCAAATTGTCCTTTCAAAGTAAGAATGCAAACTACAATTGTTAGTAATAAAGTAACTATACTTTTAACATCAATTAATTTTTTAAGCTTATCTAACATATTCATTCCCCCTTTACATACCAAAACCTTTTTGGAATATACCAAAAACTATTCCAATTCCACTTACAATTAATGCTCCTATTGAAGTTCTAAATGTCCACTTATTATTGTCTTTAATTTCTTTAATATCTTTTTCGTTTTGTTTACTGCGATTGTCGGCTTGTAAGGCTATCTCTTGTGTTTTATTGTAGCCATCTAACTTATCGTTAATGACTGCAAGTTGTGTAAGTACTTCGATTTTGAAGTCGTTTAGTTCTTTTTCCAACTTTTCCACCTCCCCTCAAAAAAAGGCAAAAAGGCTACTGCGTGTGTGCAATAGCCTTTTCAATTTTATTTTTTAGTCTTGACTATATCTGATCTATATTTTTTAAACATTTGATCTTTCGCATAGTCTTTAGCTTTTGATTTTATGTCGTTCAATTTTTCTTCATTGTATAATCCCTGTTTTTTATATTTATTATAAAAATCTGCTGCATATTGTTCATATTCTTTTTGTTGTTGAGAGTTAAGTGTTAATGTATAACCATTCTTTTTAAGTGTTGTATTAGGATAGAATTGAGTGCTTTCGATTTTAGCTTCATTGCCTGGGTGTATTAATGTTTTGCCTAGTGCTTGTCTTGCTGTATCAGTTTTTTCTTGCTGTAATACTCTTATCTTTTCTGCCTTTGTTTCTCCTGACATTGTTAAGTCTTTCTTTATTTCTTTAATTTGTTTATTTAGATCTGACATATTAGATATAGCTGAATTTATTTTTTCTAATTCTTTTTCCTCTGCTGATGTTATTGTACCACCATTTTTTAATTTTGTCAGTTCTGTTTTTCTATTATAAACTTCATCAATACTTTCACTATTAGTGTTTACATTAACTATAAATCTTTTTCCTATAGTATTTTGTTCTATTCCCATTTCTGGTTTTTCTGGTATAGCTCCTGCTTTGCCTAATACATAATCCATTGCTCCTGTTACTGATGTTCCTAATCCTCCAAAATATCCAGAAATTAAATTGTCTATTTTAGCTGGAGAATAATTAAATATTTTTCCTAACCAGATAGCCAGTTGTGAATTATAATCATAGTATTGCTCGGAATCTGGTAAATCTTGATCGTATGATTTAACAATATCTGTATTATAGTAAAAGTCTTTATTTAGTGCATTTTCTATTATTGGTGCTACTGCATTTGGAACTAATCCTGTAACTTCATCTGCTGGCATATTATCCATAATTGCATTATTAAGCCATTGTTCTAGTCTTTCTCCTTCTTTACCTTCTTCTATATGACCTGTTGATAAATCTTCTATGTATTCTGTTAGATTTATAATGCTTCTTAAAATACCTTGTGGTTTTTTAATAGTAACTATATTATCTCCCATTCTTAGAACAAAATTATCATCTTTTTTACGTCTATTAAGTTCGTCTATTTCGTCATCATCATATCCCATACCTTTAATTGCTAATGCCAATGCTGTCAATACTGCTATTCTTAATCCTACTTGTTTTGGATTTGCTTTTATTTTTTCTGCAAATGTATATGCACTTCCTACTCTAGCTGCTGAGAATGGTATTAATTGATTTATTTCTCTTGTAATATTTCCTGTTCTGCCAAAATCTTGTGTTGCATCTCTCGATTCTAAGGCTGCTAATATTCTTGCATCTGTCTCAGTATTTCCTTTTCTCTTATAGTAGTTATAATTTTTTTCAAATACTCTAAATCTTGTTGATTGTTCTGATATTTCTGGTATATATGTAAGAATATCTAATAATCTTTTTAATGGCTTAAATTTTTCTTTAATTCCTAATGTTTTAGATTTTGTTCCATACACATCTTGCATAAGATTTTGAGTACTTTCTCTGTATTGCGACATTCTGCTTGAATTAGTTGCTCCTGACTGTTGATATAGTGAATATAAAGTATTTATTCTCTTAGCATATTCTGGTGCTACACTATTAACAAAGTTTCTAACTGTCTTATTATTTGCTGCCAAAATATCTAAAACGCCTAATGCATTATCTACTACAGGTATAAATCCAGCTGTTGAATATACTGCGGCTTGTGCTGTATCGGAAATCATATTTGGTATTGCAAATCCTAAGTTAGCCATTGTAGCTCCATATCTTAGTGGCATATTCATTTTGCTATTGATTTTTAACACTTGACTCATGAACTTTTTATCCATGTTCATTAAAGAATTGAATAATAGCTCATCGTTAAATTGTAAATATACTCTTTTCCCATTTTCGTTTACGAAACTTGTAATTAAGTTTTGTGGATCAACTTTATTGTTTGGTGCGAATAAATCTATAGTTTTTTCTAAATCTAAGTCTGCTGTATTTACTCCTTGTTTCTTTAATTCATTTTCCCATGTTGCTAATTGTGCTGTTCCAATCTTAACTAAAGGTGTATCTATAACATCATAAACTGCTCCAGTTAATCCGCTTTCTTGTCCTTCTTTGTAGAATGCTTTTAGAACGTTATTATTTTCTACTTGTTGAATAATGTTACTTGAATTAACAATAATATTTTCTAAAACATCTTTTACGTCTAATTCACTACCAGTTCTCTTCTTGATTATATCTGCAACTGCTCCTTTTCTACCTATTTGATTTCCTTTGTTTTCTAAAACTCTTTGCATAGGAACATAGAATGCATTACTTTGTTTAATTTTTTCTACACTTTCTTGTGATATTAAGCCATTATTAACTGCATATTGCATTATTCCATCTAATGTGTCATATACTAACTGAGCTGCTTTTTGTATTTGTTTATCATTGCTAAACTGTTGAATAACTGCTTTGCTGTCCATTGTTCTAATGCCAGTCTTTAATGTTTTTGCTTTATAATCCAAATCTCTTCTTGCTACTAGGTACGCTCTTAAATCATTAAATCTTTTTGGATCATTACCTAGTATATCTCCTATTTGGCTTAGACCAGGGAAAAGTTTTTTACCGTTTTCGTCAACATATCCATCACTTAGCATTGAAATTACTTTATCTGTTTTACCAGAAGCTAATCTAGTTAAATAGTAAGCATTTTCACTTGCTTTGATTTGGTTAGCTGTTTTTCCGTTAGCTTTTGCCAATTCATTAACTGCTGATTTTACAACAAAATCTTTATCGTAAATATTTCTCATTACTTCTTGCTTTATTAAATTTTTAGTAATATTAGATTTATCTGTTTGCTCTCCAATACTTAAATTACTTAATGTCCTATTTCTAGGATTTTGGTGTATGTAATTATAAGATTGTTGCTGTACTTTAGTTATGAAATCATTGAATTTTTTATCTGTTCTTCTTAGTTCTTCTAATACTGCAATTGTTTGTGGATAATCTTTTTTGGCTTGTTCTGGAATAATAGAATACTCTCTTATTACTTCTGCAAATCCTTCTTCTAGTCTTATTGTTCTTGTTTCTCCTTCATAGCCACCTAATTTATCTATAGCTGTTAATAATTCGTCTGCAATTGCTTCTTTATCTACATTTAGTCTCTTTCCTAAATCCATTGCATGTCCTGTTTCGTGTAATATACTGTCCATATCTTTATATTCTTTTGTTCTTATAACATCATTATTACCTTTATAGATAGCATAAGCATCTTGTCTAAAATGTCCTTTTTTAATTCCTAATCCTAGATAATCTTCAATAGTTTTTCTTATATCAGATAGTCTTGTTACTGGAATTGAATTATCCCAATCTCCAGTCTTTTCTATTTTTTGTATTTCTTGTTCAATATAAGATTCTCCTCTTTCTGCATTTCTCAAATTTTCATCTACAGCTTTTCTTTTTGCGAATCTAATATCATTATTAGATGTTGGATTGGTGTTATCTATGTTTTTTATTTGATTAGAATTAAATGCTACAAAAGAAATTCTATCATTAGCATAATTATCGTAAATTGCTCCATCATAGTTTGTTACTCTTTTTACATTATCGTAAAATTCTTGTGGATTTATATATTCCCTATTATGTTTATATAAGCTTAATATTTTTTCTAATATTGTTAAGTCGTTAGAATCTTTAAAGTATCTCCATGCATTCTCAGCATTGCTTTCTGTAGAATGTCCTTTTAGTAGTTCCATAAATTGTTGCTTTGTTATATTTTTATCATTTTTTGTTACTGGATTTGTTATATTAGCATATACTTGCATATCAACATCTCCATAAATTCCTATTGGTTCTGCAGATAAATAAATGCCTAATAGTTTTTCTCCAGTATTTTTTCCATATGCATTAGAATCGAAAACATTAAAATTCTTGTCTGTTACATGATGTAAAACCATTAATTTACCATTCTCGTCTCTTACTTTACTATTTGCAAAATATTCTTGTTGCTGCTTAGATAATGTATTACCTTGATTGTCCTTTATATTTCTATTTAATGTTTTATCCCAGAATTCTTTAGCTGTTGACAATTCACGATCAGTCTCTATTGTTAGATTAGCTTTATCAGCATAATCTTTTAGCATATTAACAACTTTTGTTCCAACGCCTTTTTTTGGTTTCTCTACATATAATTCATTTATATATAGTTTATTTCCTTCTTTTGTCGTTGTAAGTTTTACTAAATTATCATCTATGTTTAATATATCTGTTGTTAATTTACCATCCCTTTTCGCACTTTCTACTGCTATGTTTTGCCAATCGTCATAGTCGCTTTTATGTTCATTAAAGAATTTAGAGAATCTTTTATCATCTACGGAATTTTTGCTATAAAATGTACTGTAATCTTTGAAAATATTACTTGTTTGATTATTATTGTCTGAATAGTCTGTATAGTTATTTAAGTTAATCCATTTTCCATTTTCTTTTATCTGTAACATATTAGCTGGAATATTGTTAGTAATACTATAAGATCCTTCTCCACCTAATAAATCATTTTCTAAATTTTCTAATTTAAAGTTTGGATTTATTCTTAATGTAACACTATCATTTGGTGTAAATGATTTTGCCAATTCTTCTGTTGTACTTAAATATATTTTGTCTTTAGAACTGATTCCTTCTTGATTTTGTTTATTTCCTATGGTCAATCCATTTTCAATAATGCTTTGTAGATTCTCTCTTGGTGTACTATGATATAAATAACTGCTAGATTCTTTACTGTTATTATATTTATTATATATAGTCATTGCTTCTTTACTATATGGATTTTCTTCAAGGTCTCCAGCAAGATTACCATTTTGCCTTTGCATATTTCTTAATTCAATTCCTGCTAATTTTGCACTTGCTCTTGTAATAGAGTCTCCAGTCATTTTTTCGAATTGACTTGCCAATGATTGTTTTGATTCTTTGTTTTTCTTCATGTATCGGATATCACTATTTGAAGTTGGTTTTTCGTTGTTTAAATTTTTGAATTGCTTAGAATCAAATGTAACGTAGTCTGTAACGGTTTCTTTTTTGGCACTATTTGAATGGTCATAAATATTTTGGAATATAACTCCGTCATATTTATTGCTTTTCTTTGCAGCTATTACAATGTCTGTAGTTGAATACTGAGAATATTTTCTATTAAAATCTTTGTCTATTAAATCTAATACATCTTTATCAGTTATTGATTCTCTCCATATTTCACTCCAATTTCTATTTTCTGCATCTATAATTAGTGGTTTGGTTATGTTTACATATCCTTCATAGATTTTATTGTCAGATCCATTTTGTGATAAATAAGTTTCTGCTGTTTGTTTATTGTCTGTATAGTAATTAACTCCCCATGTTCCACCATTAAATATATTGAAGCCACCTTTATTTGTTCCATGATATACTACTAAAAGATTGCCTTTTTCGTCTCGTACTTTACTGTCTTTGAAATATCTTACTTGTCCTGGAGATAATTTATTTCCTCGACTGTCATAATTGCTCTTGCTAGTTTTCATATATCTAATACCAGTATCTTCGTCGTAGTTCTGTGGTGCTTCTGATTCTGTAAAATATCCTTCGTCTTTCATTATTTGAATTAAATTATCGAATGCTTTATTGATATTTTTCCTTTCTTCTCCTGCTGGAAATGGATTAAATAATGCATATTCATTATTGTTTACACTATGTACTAGATAAGTATCTTTTATTCCTTTTGCTTTTAACTTATCTGATATATAAGATTCAAATGCTCTTGCCCACATTTCATCTATTCTTGAAAAATATGCTGCAGATCTTCCAGTTTCTCTATCCAGTTCTAATGCACTTTTACTATAAGCACTTTCACTCTTTACCTCTGTTACTTGTCTAGTTGGTTTTCCATTTCTGTATATAGAATAAACTGTATCATCATCTATCTTTCTTCCTACTACTTCTTTATACATTTTTTGTAAAGTATTAATTGGTTCTGGATATATTTTTTCTGCTTTTAGAGAACGTGTATCGGTCATTTTATAGTCAATATCTCCTTTTAGTCCACCTTCCATTAAAGTATTTCTGATTTTTTGGTAATCCGTTTTTTGCTTTGCTGTAACTTTTATAGGAATTTCTTCATACTTTCCTTTGATTCTCCTATAATTATGTGCGTCTCCATTAAATACTTTGTCTATATATCTTAAATTATATTCTAAATTTTCTTTTCTTGCTTTCTCATATATTGCATTCTTTTTGTCAACTTCTTCTTGATTTGTTGATACATTATATCGCATAGCATCTACCACTTCTCTTACAGCTTTTTGCATATTTTCTGAAAGTTTTGGATTTCTTAAGTTAGTTGTTGCCATTCCGTCTTCATCATATCCACCAACTCTTGATATATAATTGTCTATACTATGTCCAAATTCATGAGCTAAACTTCCAGCTCCTTTAAGTCTTGTCATATTAATTACTTTTTTTGCTGGTTCAAAGTGTGCTACTGCTCCTGTTAGTCCTTTTCCTCTTGCTCCAAATGCAATGCTCATTGCTCCTTGTTGTCCTAAACTATCTGGCGTAACATCTAAGGCTGCAGCTAAATCTGTAAATGCATCTTGTGCATAATTCAAAAATTGTTGTCTTTCGCTCTGTGTTACCCAGTTTCCAAATTCTCCACCTTTGAAACCAAAGTTTTTAAGTATGTCTTCTCCTGTTGCTTTATTAGCATTTTTACTATTAGCATTTTCTCTAAGGACTTTTTGTATTTGAGGTCTAAATAAATTCTTACCATTATCTTTTAAATACATACTTAATGCCATTGCATAATTTTCTGCATCTTGTTTATTTTTAAATATTTTCCCAACAGATTGAGATTTAAGCGTTCTTGGATTTCTTAAAAAGATCATATAACTTGTTTCTCCATCTCTGTTAGTTCCTTCACGTACGAATGCTCTATTATCTTTTATACTATTTTTAAAATCTAATATATATTGTTCCGCTTCCGCCTGTGTCTTAAAACCGTCTTTTAGTACTTTATTCTTAAAATTAACAGCATATCCATTATCCGTATTCTTGACTGTATAATCGTGTATTACTTCTTTTCCAGGATTATTAGTAGTTCTTCCAGTAGATAAATCTTTTCTTGCTCCACCTATCTTTTCCCCAAAATCTTGAATATTTGAATTTTGGGAAGTAGATTTGACAGAATTATTTTTTTGTGTTATACTTTGTTTAGACTTATGAGACCCGACACTTTTATTAGTGTCATTCAAACCTCTATTATTAGAGGCAAGATTTGGGAGACTAAGTCTATTTTTATTTGTCTTTTTTACACTTTCAATACCATATAAAGTATTAATCCCATTCTTTTTTCCAATTTCAAACATTACTTCATAATTTTGTCCTTTATAGTTAACTATGCTTTTTCTTCTGTCAAAAGTATCGGCAAAACTATGATTTTTAGTATCTATTCTATCTGGCTGATATATTTGAGAAATAGATAAAAAGTTATCTAAATTTCCAATAATATTTGCTTTTATTTCATTTTTTATATTTTGCGGAATATTTTTATCAAAATTTGTTTTTCCATTTTTTAATTTGCCTACAGTTACACTAGTAGCAATTATTTTTTGACCATAAATATAATAATCATGTCCTTGTACTTCATTCTTTAAATATTCATTCATAAAACTACTTTGCTTCTTTTTTGAAATTCCATCTAATATGTTAATATTTAATTCTAGTACATCTCCATTTATTTGGTTATTATTTTTTCTTTTTTTATTATAACTTTCAATTTCTTTTTCAAATGTGTTTCTTTTTTGTGTTTGATTATTAACAATATTACCTTCTATATCTACTTGCCCTTGTATAGGACTGTTTTCATTTGGCATAGTAGCAGCTTCTTTTATTGCGTTATTAATTGCTTCTGCTGTATATTTACCGTTTTTATTCTTAACGATTTCAACTCTATTTATTTCTGGAATACTATCAATAATATCGTCGCTTTCTCTTCCATCATATAATACCGCTTCTAATTTACCGTCTTTTTCTTCTAAGTCAATATACATGTCGTCATCTAATGTATTATCGTAAGTAACTTCTAATACATCTTGCATTGTCTCATATACTTCGTCTAATGTATATATTTTCTTTTTATTGAATGCTTTTTCTATATCTTCTACATTTGAAACTGCATAATTTAGTTTGTCTTCATAAAACTTACTTTGTTCTGGTGTTTTATTTGCATTATTTTCGCTATTTTGACCATTTGCGTTTTCAATGGTATTATTTACAGTTTGATTATTAAAATTGCCTATATTTTCATTCTGGTTGTTTTCTGCTAGATTATTATTAATAATATCGTTTATTTCTTGACCTAAATATGGTCTATTTTTAATTTTCTCCTTAATTTCAAATCTATTAAGAATATCTGTTGTCTCTGCTGCTGAATATAAATCATTTGATGGAACAAATTCAAGTGATGTTTCTACTTGTGCTTTTTCTGGATCTGTTATTATTTTTGTTTGGACTTCTTGCATCTTTTCTGCTAATGCTAATTTTGCGTTAGTTATTTCGGTATTTATACTGTTAACTAAAGTATTACTTGGATTATTCATAATATTATAAAAGTTTTCAATTGCTTCTTCTTGTGTATTGTATTGTGTTGTATCTAATTTTAATCCTGTTTCTGTATCAATAATATTATAGAAACCATCTGTATATATTACTGCTGGTGTTATATTTACTTTATCGTTATTGTATTCTATAGGATATCCAGCTACTTGTTTAATACCTGTTACATTTTGATCTCCATCAAAGTCGATTAATGAATATAATTGTTCCTTTTTTCCGTTCATGATTTTATTTTTTTCATATTCTAAAGATTCTTTTATAACTTGCTCTACGTCTATATTAGGATTATTATTAATATCTGTATATGCTTTTTGATAATCACTCTTAGTTGGTTTTATTCCTTTTTTGATTTTGTTATACACATTATTGACAGAATTGATTCCAACGTCAATTCCATTCATTAACAGTGCTGATAATGCTCCATCTATACCATCTTGTACCATGTCTTTTCCTAATTCTTCCCAACCTTTTCTTGTTGAATAATCATGCTTAGTTTTTCCACTTGTTACATATGATGCAACTTCATCAATAGGATCAATAACTGCTTCTTGTATTGCATTATCTGCCATATCTAAACCATAATATTTTAATGCTTCCTTAACTGCACCTTTTCTTAATGAGCTTCCAGCTTTTAATAAATTACTGATCTCTAACATTTCTGTCGCACCTTCTGCATACCCCATAAGTAAACCATATTTTTTAGCTTGATCTTTTGACATTCCTCTACTTCTTCCATCAGCTTCATACATTCCAGCAGCACTTATCATAAAATATGTCATACCTAAATATGGATTTAATGCAGAAATTCCAGCTCCAAACAAGCTATTTCCTGAACTTGGTGCTAATTCTGCCACTTTCTTCATTATTGGATTTTCAATTTGTAATGCATTAGTTGCAATTTTTTCTTGATCGGCTGCAATAGATTTTGAAAGTTCTCTATTTAATGGATTTAATTCAATATCTCCATAAATATCTCTAGTTTCATCTACTTTTGCTGTTAATTTATTTTGTAACTCCTTTTCATCAAACAAGAAATTGTTTTTATGGTTTTGATTTAATTTATCAATTGCTAGAATAGAATTTGCATCACTAGGCTTATTTACTTGGGTTGTAGTTTTATTTGTATTCATTGGAGAGTTTTTATTAATATTTTCCCATTTGTACGCTTCTGAAACAATATCATTTTTTCCTGCTAATAATAGTGCCTCTTCTTTTTTGGTATGTTGACTATCAGCAATATAGTTTACGGCTGCTTTAGCATTACTTGCTATACCTAGCCACATATTTTCTATAATTTTACCTATTTGTGAAAGAGGATTCTTGTCAGTATTTGCCATCAGTTCTAATTGTTTTTCTTGTTCTTTTTGGTTTAGTTCATCTTCTGTCATTAGGTTTTCTGGTTTCTTTCCATTAACTATAAAATTATATCTATCTTTCTTTAAAGTGTCCTTTGCAGAAGTATCTTTAATATTAGTTTCTATAGCTGATTGGCTTTCTGTAATAGTATCAGCATAATTATTCTTTACATTTTGAATATTATCTTCATTGTATTTTTGTTGATTTGTTCTTTTTTGCTCATTTACCGTTTCTTGTATAGTATTATTTTCTGATATTTCTTCTATTGTTGGTATATTATAATCACTATCAGTTATCATACCTACAGAGTTTCTTAATTCTCTGGCTCTATTTAATCTTTCTTGATATTCTGTATCACTAGAAAAAGATGTAGAATTATTAGGTGTATCAAAATTTGTTGTAAATCCTATTGTTTCTCTTAATTGTCTTGCTCGTTCTAATCTCTTTTTGTATTCTTCATCATCTAATATACTCATTATTCCACCTACTTTCTATTTATAATTGTGTATAAGCATTCCAGCTTTCACTCCACTTAGCATTGCAGAAGCGAATGGATTGCTGCTAGAACCACTTGAACTTGAATTACTATATTGATTATTATATTTACTATACTTAGCTGAAAGCTGTAAAAATTCTTCTTCTGTTATTGCTCCGCTTGCATATAAATTATCTAAGTAATTTCCTAATTGATTATATGTTTCATAATCTGGTACTATATATTGTTTAGTAAAATCGTCATATTCTGCAAATCTATTCTTAATTATGTCATCATATGTTGAAAAATTAGATTTTGTATTAGAACTTTTTCCATATTGTTTAGCCAATTCATATTCGTATTTCATAGTATTTTGTTTCAAACTGTTTTCATAATTTGCTAATTCTTTTGCTTTTTGAGTATCTAATTTATTTTGTAACTGCATTCTTTGGACTTGCAACATATTATTGTAACTTGCCAATTCTTTTTCTTGTTTAGATTGTAATTCCATCTTCAATTTAGTTAATGCTATGTCGTTTGCGTGTTGTATTTCTAGTTGTTCTCTCATCTTTTGAAGTTCAAATTCTCTTTGTTCTTTAGCTTCTCTTGCTGCTCCTGATAATGTTCCAACTTTAACTCCTAATATTGTACTTGCTTCATTGTCTACATATCCCAATTCGTCTACTCTTTTCCATGCATTTTCTAGTGCTTTTTGTTGTTTATCAAAATCAAATTGTCTTTCCTTAAAGTCTCTATCTTTGGCATCTTTCCACCATTCAAATTGTTGATTGTCAAAATTCATAATTAATTGAGCTGTATCTGCAAGCTGACTTAAATATTGTACTTGTCTGTTATATGCTTTTTCTTCATATTGTGGAATTAACTCTGATACAATCCTTGCAACTCTTTCCGCAGTAGCAGTACTGTTTAGTACTCCACTTCCAGCTAAACTTTGTAATGTACTATTAGCAGCATATTCTGATGCTAATCTTAATGACATATCTTGTGCTGGATCATATCCAAAATCCCCTGTTCTTAACTGTTCTATTTGTGTTAGCATAGAACTGATTACTCCATTTACTGTATCAGCATATGCACTTTGGTACTGACCTTTTACAGAGTTAATATTAGTAGTTGTTGGTGTTACTATTGTTGTATTGTAACTTGTCTTCTTAACTCCACTTGGTGTAAGATTTTGATTTGCTGATTGGTTTTTGAAATTATTATAACTTTGGTATATTTGATCAAAATTAACTACATTATTATTTTGTTGTCCTTGGTAAGGTTGTGGTGTTGGGGCTGCATTTTCCACTTGTAAGTTTTGATTTGGCTGTACTGTTTGTTGTGGTTGTCCTGTTGGTGCAATTTGTGGTTGTATTTGAATAGGAATTGTAATAGGGTTAACCTGAGTTGACTGTGGTTGTATTGTTGGATTAGTTTCAACTGCTCCATTATTATTATTTTGAATTGGTTGTTGTTGTAAATTATTTATTTGATTAAGATTAGCTTGAACATTACTTGTTGCCATGTCTGTAGTATTTGAAAATGTATCTGCCATTTTTCATACTCCTTTCTGTGCATAAACCTATATATTATATAATTGATTTAATTTGTTTTTCCAGTTTACTAAAGTTGTTTTTGGTGTATTCTGGATTTCAAATGTATTAGCCCCTATATTTTTATTTAACTCGTCTCTCCAATGCATTAATGTATTATCTACGGTTGGATATAATCTATATATTCCATTATTTAAAATATTTAGTTGTCTTGACCATTCTTTGATTGTTGCTGAATTATCTTCATATTCTCTAAATCTCATCTGTTATGTGTCCTGTCTTGCCTTTCCATACCGTAAATTTTGATTAAACCTTCTCCATATATTTCAAAAGTATAACTATTAACGTTCTGCATATAATTAGGTATTAATATGCACTCTGTTAAATTAGTTCCTTGTTTTAGAACGTTTTCCTTAGCTGTTATTTTATTGTCATCTGTTGTTATTCTTAAATTTGCCGTTCCCCTTAAATCATAATTAATCCATATTGCAGATAATGATTTTCTTTTACTTAGAACTCCATTTTTAAACTCTTTTGTTTTTATGTAAAATGGTATGTCGTGATTTTCTGTAATTCCATCTATTCCTACAAATTCCTCTTTACCATATGTTTTAATATATTCTAATCCATCTTTACGTCCACCTGTTATTTCGTATATTACTCCATTTTGTGTTAATCCATATATAGGATTTGGCGTTTGTGAGAAGTTTAAATCTGAATAAGAATCACAAATCATTGTATATATATCTTGGTCTTCTTCCCTTACTGTTTCCTTTGTCCATTTTCTTAATCTTTGGTCAAATATTAAAAAGTACTCATAATCATAAAACCAGAAATATATCTTATCTTCACTAGCTGCAACACTTACATCTTTAGCTTCGTTTATTGTTATCCCATCAATAAATTCTTTTATTCCGCCTGTTATTCCATTATTACTTGTTGGCTTCTCAATATTGCGTATTGATGATCCATCATATTCATAAATACTTCTACCAAATAGCCAATATAATAATGAATTATGTACTTTTATTGTTTGTTGATCATAGCAGCCTATATCGTTATCTAATGATACACAAGTATATGAATCTGCTTGTCCAGATATTACGTTTGAACCATAATATAAATGCATATTCTTTTCACTAAATACTATTAATTTATCATCAAATGACACTAGACCTGTTATTTGATTACAGTTAGGAACTCTGTCTTGTCTTGAATTATCTGGTGTTGTCCAATCCATTGGATTTTGTAATGCTGAAAAATATAACATATTTCCTTTACTTGCTATCATTCTGTTTTTGTGGTAGCACATATGCTCAAACACTATTGGCTGTTGGTCATCATCTAATGGTAATGGAACTATTTGTGGTGTATCTACAGAAGATAATGGAAGCTTAAATCTTGTTGGCACTATTCCATCTCCATATAAGACCATATATTCATTATTACCGTCTGCATAATATACATGACTGAATTTATCGCCAGTTATACCGCTTGCAATAACTGATCCGTCCATATCTTTAAGCTTTTCATCTTGTATATAAAATAAATATTTAACTCCTGCAACGTTGAAATACTTTGGTGGTATCCCTCTTGATCCAGGATTTTTTCTTACTGTTCTTCCTATTTTAGTCGTTAATGCAGGGTAAAAGTCTAAGCAAAAGTTTTTCATATCTTGACATTCATCATCTTGCAAGTTTTGTGCTGGGTAAATATTGTTAATTCCTCCAGCTAAGTAATTTATTTGATTATTACTTTTAGTGTGTATAGTTTCTAAATAAGGATTTTGCCACATCTTTTATCCCCTCCTCTTTTTTATGTTTACTTTAACATCTCGTATTAGAGGATATCTTTGTTGCTGCTCGTTTTTGTTTTCATTCGCCCTTACTACTAAATTGTTGTATAAAAGTGTATATTGATTAGAAAGCTCTGTATCTGGATTATGTCCTGACATTGCTATAATAGACATAACATTGTACTTAACTAAATCTATAAAATTATCGTCTAATTCTATGTAATCTTCTCTTTTTGTTACCATTTTTGGTTTCTTTCTGTAATATATATCTACTTTTCTTACATCTTTTGGTACAGGATATATTCCTATTGCTCCATCTCTTCCATCATAATATCCTGGTTTTGTCATATTATCATCTGGTAAATATGATTTTAATGCTGAGAATGTTCCCCAATTGTATGGATTGGCTTGATCTCTCGCTTTGTCAGATATTGTTACACTATCAATCATATCTATACTACAATCTATAGGTAGTGTATATAATTCGTTATTGGCTCTAGTTGTGAATGAATACTCATCTTGAATTGCTAAATCTTTATATATCTTTTTCATTGTTTCGTTGATCCATATAAAAAGTGTATCATCTATATATTCATGTGGTAATCTTGTTTGTATATCATCTAATACTTGCCCTACTGTTGTCCTACTTACTATTGCCATATTGTTGCCTCCTTTCTATTTGGCTCTAATCATATATTTTATTCCAGCTGTTCCTGTACTTAATGTTGGAATTGTAAATGTTTCTGGATATTCATCTGGAATATTTTCTGTTATACTTTCATATAATGCCATATAATCAGCTGTATTTACTGTTTGTCCATTACATTCTAAATAATTCTCTGGTATCTCTACAGAAGCGGTTAATATTATTCCTCCTATTGGCGTTATTGCTCCTGTTGTTGCTTGTGCTTCATTCCATAAATCTGGAAATTGTCTTATTTCTATATCTTTAATGTATGCATCTGTATTATTTCCAACAAATATTACTTCGTTTGCTCTAAATAATTGTTGTGAATAATAATAATTACCTTTTGGAACATATACATATTTAGCTCCTACATCTATTGCATCATATATTGCTTGTTGTATTTTTAATCTATTATCTGTATACCCATCGCCTATTGCTCCATATGCTTGTAATGGCACAATACCAAACGTATAGAAAAATAGATCTTTAAGTTCGTCCATTTTCAATTCATTTATCATTTTCTTTTCCTCCTATCTATGTTCTAGTTCCGACTTCTGGATATCCTTGCCAACCAATGAATGTTTTTCCTGCAGCTACATCTGGTTGTCCTGCAGTTAATGCATGCTCTTGGAATCTATGATAATAAGCTCCTTTATACTTAATACCAATTACGTCTGATTCATTATTTCCGTCTATTGATATTGCATATTTTTGAGTTGTAGCATTAGAAATGCCGTTTTTACCAGCCATCGCTATTATTCGTGATGTATTCAAGTTATATTGCATAAAATAATATCCCCAAAATGATGATCCATTACTCATATAATTAGTATTATCATAAGCAAAATTGTATAGTTCATCACTTATATTAATTAAATCGTTTTCTTGTGCATTTTCAATATCTTGCATATCATATGATATTATTCTTGGATAATATACTGAATCTCCACTAGCTGTCCTTTTTACAGACATCATACAATTAATTTTTTCCCCATCTAATGTTACTAAAGATGGACTATAATATGGTATAATTACATGACTTGTAAATAATTCTAATTCTACAATTTTTTCTCTTGTTGATATTAAATTAATGCTGTCATTATAAGTAAGGTTACCTATAATTAGATATGATTTTTCACTACCATTACCTTCATATGTAAACAACCCAATTATTTTATTAGTTCCAGGAATCATGCAGTAAGAAACACCATTTGCTGACATTGAGCTTGGTTTTGGTACGCCTCCTCCTATAGCCAAAAAATCGCCATTATTATCAAATAGCATTACATCGCCTGTTGCAGTATTACATACATAATTTCCATCTGCAGAAAATTTAGTATAAATTCTTCCAAAACTAGCAAAACTCATTGGTATAGAAGTTGTATTAACTATTGCAGTTAATGTTCCACCAACTTCAACTAATCTTACTCTATATAATGTATGACTATATCCAGAAGATGTACTATAATTAGTATTAGCCATTAAATAAAATTCATTTGGTCTGTAAGAACCTATAATATGAATACCATAATTTTGAATTGTATATGTAAAATCATTAATAATACTTGTTTGGTTAGAATACATATAACCAATAACTCCATTCTCACGTAAATTATATGTATAAAAATGTAGTATTGATGTATCAGTTGTGTATGCTCCATTAGTGTGTTCTTGTATCAAAAGCAAGCATTTAGAACTATCATTGCCATATCCTGGTGCTCCAAAACATAAATCAATAGCACTTACTGTTGTATTAGCATCAATACTTAATTCAGCTTTGCTGTATCTATATTTCTTAAATACTATATTACCTTGTTGATTTTCTGTTTCTAATCTAATCATTCCGCTATCATCTAATGGAAAGCTTTCAATTGCCCAATTAGTTGAACTACCTGCATTATTGTCAAATACAACTGCTCTTACCATATAATCTAAGTTTGGACTTATCGCCATATTGTATACTTGAACAACATCATTATCTTTATAATTAAGATTATAATCAACATATCCGCCATCTTTAATTGTTGCATATACTTCTTCTACATTTGGATCTCCAGCTTCTCCTACAACATA
Source organism: uncultured Clostridium sp. (assembly GCA_946548575.1). Taxonomy (GTDB): domain Bacteria; phylum Bacillota; class Clostridia; order TANB77; family CAG-508; genus CAG-269. Next base: position 30,422 of record CAMNPT010000006.1, read on the forward strand.
TCTACCGCCAACATAAGCAGATTTTCCTAATGCTATATCATTTGCATTTGCTGTTGCATGTGCTGTGTTAGTTCCATATGTTGGATATCCAAATTCTCCGTCTGGAACATAAGTTCCATAACGTTTATATCCATTTGCATAAGCTGTTTTTCCTAATAATATATCTTCTTCCGTAGCTGTTGCATCAGACGTATCTATACCTGATTCTATTAATCCTATATTATTAGCCATTGTATTAAATGTAGCATCACTAGCCGTTGGTACTCCTTTGCCAGTAATGGCGGCTGCGACATTTCTTTTTCCATTACTGACAGATGTAAAAAGTTCTTCTTGCTGTGCTTGTAATGTTGCTACATCTCCCCCTAATTCTGATACATTTCGACTAATTGAAGTATCGGCAGCTTCTCTTGTATTAGCTTCTTGTGTTATCTGAGCTTGTAATCTATTAATATTTTGGTTAATACTTGATATATTAGAATTAATAGCATTAATTTCATTATTTGTTTGTTGTTGATTTTCGTTTACATCTGCTACAACTTCATCTATTCTATTATCTATTTGAGTATCTAAATTAGATATATCATTATTTATTTTTTGAGTTAATTTTTGATCTAATGCATTTACATCTGTCTTTTTTGCAAAACTTGAAAAATCTTGATTTTCTATCATTGTATCAGTATAATTTTTAGATTGTTGCAACTTTTCTGCATTTTGGCTATCTATGTATTGTTTTTGTAACTCTTCTTTTGCTCCATGATAGTCTTGTACATATTTCTCTGTTGCAAATTCTTGGGCTGGTATTCCGCCTAAATGCATTGCATCATTTGCTATATTTGAATCTGGCTTTCCACCACTTGTATTGTATTTACTTATTTCTTCACTTGATTTTGCCATTTTTTGTCTCCTTTCATTTAAAAATAAGGGAGACAATTAGTTTTGTCTCCCTATATTGCTTAATTTCCACCATTATTTTCTGTATCTGTAGTATCATTTGTAGTATTTGTGTCGTCTGTATTTGTAGTATTAGATGGAACTACAATTGGTGCATTAATACCTTTAGATCCAACTAATCCTCTCCAATCACAGTAACCTGTGTCGAATCTTGTATATCCATACATATTGTAATCCATTTTTCTTTCTAATTGTTTAGATCCAAATATTGGCTCTTCTCTTCTTAAGAATAATAGATTATCAATAGTTGTATCTTGAATAAACCATGGTTTCATTGCTCCTGTTGGATCATCTAAATAATCCCATACAACTATATCTAAGTTTGGAACTGTATTAACATCATTGTTATTTGTTCCTGATTGTAATATAGAATGTACGATTGCTTTTGCAGCAAATTCTAATTCTGGGCAAATAACTAATTGTGTTGCTCTTGTTGCGATTGGTATTCCAGCTTCATCTTTTTGAGTTCTCATTAATTTTAATGCAGCTTTTAAGCTTTCATCGCTTAATGCTCCTTCAATTAAGTTTGAAACTACTCTTGTTGAGTTAATTAATGGGTGGTCTGTAGCAAATAATGCTTTTCCATCATATCCTACATTTGTAAAACCGTTTAATAATACGTTAGCTGTATCTGTTTCTTCTGTAGCTCTTAGAGATCTACCTAAACCTTTAGCAGATCCACCTTTTCCTATACCTTTCATTACGTTGTATAAATCGTCTTGTACTAATTCCCATGTTAGATCATAAGATTTGTCAAATCTTCTTGCTTCGAATGAAGCTACTTGTCCTTGATCAAATCTGTCTTGATTAAATTCGTTTCCTTCTTGATTTTCTTGCCATAATCCAAAAGCTCCTAAATGTGGGTAGCTTTGTGATTTAGCATTCATTTTTTCTACTTTGAATATTCTTTTATATTGCATTGGTCTTTCGTTATATGAATCAAAGAATACTTTTTTGTGAATTGGTGTTAATAATTCAGCAAAATTATCTCTTGTCATTACTGTACTTGTTGTTGGCATATTAAATCACTCCTTATATTTTTATTTTTTATTTGTGCAAATATAAGAAATGAAATTAGCACTTATTTTTTCTTACTTGTATACTTCTGATAATCTTTAACATTGTCAATACTACGCATAGCAGCATATTCCTCTGGTGTCATTCCAGCCATTGAAGCAATTGCTTTTTCTTCAGCACTTAATTGTACTTTTGGTTTTGTATTTACACTTACTCCAGCATTGCTGTTGACATTTCCTAAAATATTTTTTCTGGCTTGATTATTTTGCATCTTAGCCTCTACTTTACGTTCTATTTCAGATTTGGTATTGTGTGTTTTAGATTTATCATATGTAACTGCATAATAGCTTTGCTCAATAGTTAAGCCTTTGTCTACCAATTCCTTAATCTCGTCGGCATAGTCTATTATGTCATCAAAACCTTCTTCTTTACTTTTTTGATTTAAAGAACTTTGGAATTTGACATCTGCTAACTCCTTGGCTAGATCAGAATTTGTTGTCTGCTTTTTGTCTATCGCTGCAGCAATAGTCTTAGCAACACTTTCATCAATTCCATTTTCTATTAGTTCTTCTTCTGTTGTCTTACTTGGAACTTTGTTTGCTTCCTCTAATGCTTTCAATCTTGCTTCAAAGCTTTTATTTTCCTTTTCTGCAATCTTTCTAGCTTTTCTTTCAGCATTCAAAGCTCTTTTAAGACTTTCTTTTTCTTCGTCTATTTCGCTAGCAGAGTTATCTGTTGCCTGAGTTTCTGTATCTTGTTCTGTTTCTGTTTCCTCTTCAACTTCTTCCTCTACTCCAGGTAAAACGATTCCCTCTTGTTCTAAATCGCCTGTTTCTAGTACGATTCCCTCTTGTTCTTTTTCCATGATGTCTCCTTTCCCATTTTTAGCCAGGTTTTGTCCTCTAATGATTTTTAGCCAGGTTTACTCCTCTAATTTATTTTATCTACAATAGTAGAAATTAACATTAATTATTGTTATGTGTTCTCATGTGAGCATTAAGTCCTGATTTGTTTTTACAAACTTTTCCGCATATAGGACATATAAGTTCATTACTTGTATTATTTTCTGTCTTATTTTCGATTGTCGTTTGTTTTGGTACACTTAAACTTTTTTGTAATTCTTCTTTTACTGCTATTCCTATAATTTCCCATGTTTGTCCTTTTTGTTTTAATAATAGAACTGTTTCTTTTCCGCATTTAGGACATTTTATAACTGAACAAGTCTTTACAGTATTTGAATAAAATCTATGATTAGTTATGTTTTCTAATTTATTAATTTCGTGAATATCAAATTGATGATTGCATTCACATTTTGTTGTATCTTTAACTATATATTTAGATATATCCATTTTTTACACTCCTCTCATATAACTGGTTTGTGGATTACCTGCTGCTGTTAATCCTTCAATATTGGCATCTTGCATTTGTCCTAGTTGTTGTTTTTTTTGTATATTTTCTTCGTCGACTAATCCAATCTGTTGTTGTTCTTGTATTGTTTCTGGATATTCTTGTAAATCCATTCCTAGTTCTTTTCTTATGTAATCCCTGTATTCTTTAGTTGATATTGCTTTTCTTTCATACATTTGAGTAACAATTTGGAATCTATATGCTTTGTTGTTTGGCAATCCAGCTCCTACAGATATAATTAAATCATATTCTATTTTTCTTGTTTCTTTATTTCCTTGTTCATCTTCTACTTGCATGTATTTATATTCTTCTGGATCTAAATCCTTTTCTATATCTTTATCTGGATTTCTTTCTTTCCATTTTTCTTTATATTTTTCTCTGTAATCTGTATCAGATTCTATCATTACTGGTACATGATTAAGTAAATCTGGATTAAATTCTGAGAATGTATCTTCTCCATTTTCTCCTGTTATTCTAAATAACATTGTTGTATTCCAATTCATTAATGCTAACTCTAGGGCATATTCAAACACTTCTCCTAATGTTACTTGTAATATTTCTTTTTTATGATTAATCATTGAATTACCACTATTTTGTAATGCAAGACTTTCTGTAGCTGTATCTACTCCACTTTGTTGTTTTCCAATCATTTGGTCTGTAAATCTTGTAACTACTTGTCTATCGTTATTCATTAATTCTGTTCTTTTATTGATTATGTATTGTGGAATATTTGGTGGTGTTAACCATTTTATTCCGTTCATATCATTAGTTGGTATTGCTTGTCCTGGAGAGTTTGTTACTTTGCCTACATCTATTCCTGAACTATTTCCTACAACCCACATTGGATTTCCTGTTAATCTTGCATTTCTCAACAAGTTATCGTCTAAATCGTCTATTTGATCACTTATTCCTAAAACTAATTCTGCTGTTCCTTTACCCCATATTGTATTTTCTCTAAACATATCTGGTGTAAAGAAATATGGAAATTTATCGTTTGGAAATAATTCTAATGGCTCTCTTTTTGCTTGTTTCTTACCTTCAAATATTGCTTGTTCATCTTCCGCTTCTCGCTTTTGATTTTCTTCTCTTAATGCTTTTTTGGTGTCCTTAAGTATTACTCCATCTCCTGACATTTCAACTAATCTTAATTTTAGCTTTCCATTTTCTTTGTATTTAGTCCATACCATTAAATGTACATACTGATCTTCTTCATTTTCAATCAAAATATTTTGTACTGGATCTAAGTTAGGAATAATGGCATCTGCCAGCTCTTCTCCATATTCTATTTTGGCACTATATATTGATTTATTTGAACTTTCAATTATATATTGTCCTTCTTGAATATTATATATATCAGTTATTGCTGGATCTACAAATATTCTACTAGGGTGTATTGACGTTATTATCGGTAACCCTTTACCATTAAGTTCGTCAAAATCCCATAAAACTCTAAATATTCCTGTTCCTGTCATATCACGTCTGCGTTCGTGTACTTCTATTTTTCTATACATTCTATTTCTATCTTTAATAAAATCTACGACTGTTCTTGCCATATCGCAAAATGGTTTGTCGCCAGGTTCTCTTGGGGTTACTTGTACCGCAATATTTTGATCACATAATAATGCTGTTCGCCCTTCTACATTTGAATTTGTTATATTAGTATTAGGTGCTGCTTGATCGTCTTCATATTCAAAATCTCCCTCCCAATACTTTTCAACATCTTGCCATTTTTGTACTACTCCTACTCTTTGTTTATCTTGGTATGCTCTTCTGTACCATACAAGATATTGTTCCGCTTCTTCAATTTCGCTTTCACTCATTATTGCTCTTTTTTTTGCTTCTTTTTCTTTGATTAATTCTTCGTAGTCTTCTGTTCTTTCTTCCAATTTTTATTCCTCCTTTTTCTTTAAATTTATTCCTTTAGAGGGTGTTACTGGTTCATATAGTCCGTTTGTATTTTTAAATATTTCATATGTTTTTCTACCGCCGAAACTATTTTCGAAGTTAGATTGTTTGATTGTATTATGTTGTCTTATTACTTTATTATTTTTTTTATTCTCTTCTATTTTATTCTCTTCATTTTTATTGTTTTTTTCTATTGTATCTAATATCTTCCATAAAAAAGCAATCAATACTATTGGTAGCAATATCATATATGTAATAATAAGTGCATATACCATAATTAATTTCTCCTCCTATTCATTACTGATTTAACTATATTAGTCTTTATTGTTGTTTCTGTAGTTTTATATCCTAAATCTTCTAATTCTCCTACTGTATAATTTCCCTTTGGTAGTGTAACTTTTTTAATCATTGGTGTTTGCCACATCGTACAAAAATATCTAAATGCATCTGGTGCATGAGTCAATTCGTGAGGCTCTATAGCAACATCGTTTGGATTTTTGTCATCTGTTTGTATAGCTGGTAATGTTCTTATTAAATTTTTGCAATTACTAAATATATGTACTCTACTTGTCTTTTGACCTTGTTCATCTTCATATACTTTTAACCATTCGTGTACGGCTAACCAACCTGTTACCCTATTGTTATCTGCCTTAGTTAAATATTGTCCACTTTCTGCAAATATATCTACTGTTGATTTTCCTGTATCTTTATTTCTGTTCCATAAATCTGGTGGGGCATAATCTATTGTTATTTTTTCATTTGTCATTTCATTTATTTTTTTTGCTGCTTCTGAAACTATTAGATTACTTTCGTATAATTCTTTAAATACATAAATATGCATTCTATAGTCCATTGCTATCCAGTATGTTGCACACATATCTAGTCCATAATCTCTTGTTCTATATATTCTCCAATCTTTTGGTATCTCAAATGGAGAACATACATGTATATTCCTATTAAACTCTGGAAAGAATTGTCCATCAAATATATCCCAATCTCCAAATTTTAATGCTTTTCTTTCTTTTTCTGGTAAGTTATCTAATCTTCTTACATAATCTGGATCTTTTTGTAATAAAAATATATTATCTTGTACTAAGCTAGGAATAAATATTCTTGTTGTTATTTCCCCTGTTTCTAATGTTACTGTATGTACTTGATTAGGTTCTCCTAAATCTATAAATCGCTCTTTTACCCATGTATGTCCAATTCCTCCAGGGTTTGTTGAGCTTTTTATTCCTTTAGGATATGGATTAGCTCCTCTACATCTACTTATCATATATGTATACATATACTCTGTAAAATGTGTTAGCTCGTCAAAACGTATTACATCATATTCTGCTGATTGATATTGATAAACATCATTCTCTTTATCTATATAACCAAAATCAATAATACTTCCATTTTTAAATTTCCAAATATGTTTACTTGTATTATACGAAGCAACTTCTTTAGGATAAAACTCTAAACTTACTCTTATTAATGATTTTTCAAGATCTGCAAATGTTCTACGGAATATTATTTGTTTAGATTTAGGATATTGTAATGCATATAATAGTCCATCTACCAACTGTCCAAATGATTTTCCGCCCTCCTGCTGCTCCTCCAAATAATGTTTCAAATGCTGTAGAATGAATAAATAAATCTTGTTTTTCTGTTATATCTACGTCCATTTAAAACATTACTCCTTTCATAATCTACATTATGTATATTAAATGTCATTTTTATGGTGTTTTTCCTGTGAGAAAATAAGACTTAATCGCCTGTAAGTATTGAAAATACGTTAGTAACATAATGTGTTGCTTATTAATTTCTTTTTATATTAATATTAACCTCGAAAGGCTTGTCTTGATTAACTTCCACCTTTTCTTTGAACATTCCAAAGTATTTTCCTAACATATCTAATGCTTTCGTTTTATCTGCCATCTTAACTTTTTTTGTATATCCAATTTGTTCTCTATCTTGTCCATAACCATCAAATTCTTCTGTTGTTTCTATTCCTGTTACAATTGCTGCAGTATCGTCGTCTAAATCTTGTATATTTTTTAGTCCACCACTTTCGTTATATAATTTTCTCACATCTCCAAATGCTATTCTTGCCATTTCTTGTAATACTCGTTCCTGTGATATTTCCATTTTTTCTTTAAGTTTTTCTTTTTTATTATTTATGTAATCCTGAACCTTAACATTTCTTAACAGCCTACTACTTGCTGCGTTTGCTGTTTCGTCTTTTTTACAATTAGGATATGCGACTTTATAAGCTCTCGTTGCATTAAAGTCTTTTAGATATTCATTACAAAATTTTTTCTGCTTATCTGTCATTCATACCACCCACCATTTATTATTTTTTCTATATGCTCTATGTAATGCTATAACTATAGAATATTGCAAACTAGTATAAAACGGCTAATATTTGCCATTCTGCGTTCTATTTTATAACACTACATACAACATATAATTATATATGAACACTTGCTAGATTAGTGTTCAATTGAAAAGGAATAGAATATCAATTATATATAATATAATAAACATAATTTATATTAATTTATATCTAGCATCAATTAATAACTTGAATTGATTTGTTGTAATGCTTTATCATTTTGTCTGTTAATCTCATTGCCTTAGCATACCATATTGCTCTTTTTAGTAATTTATTATGTAGTATTTGATGTATTATTGATTCTTTTCTGTATTCTTTTGTTTCTTTTATGAATCTTATAAAATACTTAATACTTTTCATACTATTAATCCTCAATCTTAATTAATCTATTTTCAAATTTCTTATATGCATCAAAATATAATTCTTTCTTGTCTCCATTATATGTTAGTTCATAATACATACCATCTTTCAAAGATGTACTTAATAATGCCTTGTGATTTTGCAATGTTTTACAATACCATACTACATATATTTCAAATGTTTCTAATTCATCTGTTTTATCAAAATGTTCTAATGTGTATGCTTTAACTATTTCTTTACATTTCTCTAAATATTCTTTACTGCCCATTGTTAATCCTCCTTAATATACCAGTCTTCGGCTAACATATCTGCTTGACTCGCTAACCAACCTAATTGCACTCCTCTTGTTCCTATAAATGCTAATACTTTATTTCCAATATCAGCATGTCCTTCATTTATTAATACTCCTTGCGGATTCATATAACTTACTCTTTCTGCTAATTCTATGTATTGTTCTTTTCCATTCCAACCTTCTCTTGCTAGCTTCTTTCCTTCTTTAATTGCTTTTATTGCATCTCCAAAATCCATTTTATTAGTCCTCCCTTGTTATTCCTTTTATAGCCCAAAATTGTGCCTCTTCTAATTTTGTATATGCTAATGATGTCTCTCTGCTTCCTTTACAATTTATATCTAATACATCATACATATTAGAAAATGAACTGCGTATTAAATCTATTCTGTCTTGTTGTTCTTTATTTACTTCAATATATTTTGCTTTATCATTCATGTTGTTAGTCCTCCTTTGAAAAACATTTATCACATACATTTATTTCTTTTACTATTTCTGTTCCTTCTGATATTACTTCTTTACCATATTTATCTGTATTGTGATATATTCTGTCTCTAGTTTTTATTATTTTCTTGTTTTGTTTTTCTCCTGGTTTAGTTACTTGCTTACAGATTTCGCATCTATACATAATTAGCCCTCCAATCCCATATCTTTGACTCTATCACAATTTAGCCTTCGTTTTGTTTCTCCTCTTTTTGCCATTACTAATGCTCTTGCAATATCATCTATTAATTGATGTCTTACTTCATATGCTACATCACTTTCATATGATGTTATTTTTTGATCTATTAATCCAAATTTTAAATGTAATAATTCATGTACTAATATGTTTTCAAAATCGTACGGTACGATTCTTTCTCCATATTCTTTTTCGCTAATTATTTTTATAGCAGCACTTTTAATACTTAAACTCCATTCTGTTTCTCCTGCTACTTCTCCTAATTCCATTTCATCTATTTTGCAATCAATCCTAAGTGTTATTGCCCAATCTTGCAATCCTAATCTTTCTTGCCATTCATTTAATAATTTTATTGCTTGCTCCATGCATTATCTCCTTCCATTAAACACTATGTAATGATATATATACTACAACACAATGAGCGCTTTATTGTATTTTTCCATATATACATCACTACATACTATCTAATGGCTACAGAACTTAGACTCAAACTAAGAATTTGAGATCCAAAATCTCATGTGTTACCTATTACACTATTCTGTAATATAAAGAGATTTGCTAGGAATCTCTATAAGTTATGTATAAAATAGCTCTTATTCGGAGAAACTTTCTTGAAATATATAGTGATACATTTTTTAGAAATACTCGGAACGTGCTTAATCAATATCCTAGCCTATTAATATAAACACTATGTAAGGTATGATTTAAGAGGCTATATTAACTAAAATAATGATGATAATGAAAATAAATACATAAAATTAAGGGAACAGTAGCAATACTTGTCTTGTTTTTAATGGTTTTATTTTAATTAATATTATTATCATGCCCTACATACTATTTATATTATTTTTTGCTTAATTTCTTTTTTATCATTAGTCATGTTACAACATTTACAATATTGGTAGTCATTATATTGATATGTTCTAATGTCGCATTTGTCTTCTTCGATTTTTGATTTTTTATTAGCACATTCAAGACATTTGGTTTCTTTGTATTTTTCCTTTATATCTTCCATAATTACTCCTTATATTATAATAAAAGAGAAGCCGTCGGACTTCTCTTTTAGAAGGTTTAGCATCATAAGTTGCTAATACATTCCATTTCTTGGCTTTTTTCTTTGCACGTCTTTATTATAACACAGAAAATACCCCTATTTTTCTTTATTTTTTCTGTATTTTTAGACTTCTCCCCACTCTTCTGCTAAAAAATATATACTTTTATTGTAAATATTATAATATGTTGTTTTGTCTATTTGCTTCATTGTTTGGCAATATGTAGAGTTGCATTTCTCTTTGAATATTAAATTATATACTTCTTGCTCAAATGGTTTTAATCGTTTATAGACATTTTCTACATAACTTAATCTTTCTTCTAAATACATCAAACTACGACTACTATTAGGACAATTCTCTTCAAATCTGGCTTTTAATTTATCTAGTTTTTTCCTATTATCATAATATTGCCTTAATTCTCTTTCCATTCTATTTTTTAATTCTTTTGGTAACTTGTAGTTTGGCATACTGTTTTCCTCCTATAATTCTTTCCAATCCCATTTTTCCCAATTAAACCAATCTGGAATTGCGTATTTTAATAATTTAAAATTTTCCTTTGAATATTCTGTAGTACAATACTCTTTTGCAACTACTATTTCTCTTTTAAAACTATCTTTATATTTTGCTTTAGAATATCTTCCATAACTTTTTTTTACGAAATTTCTCGACACTTCAAATATACAACATATATCCATACTCACAATTCCTGTTACTGAGTGCAGCATCTCTTCTGGATTATATTCTGCATAATTAAAAAAGCAGAATCCTGTAGAAGCGGTTTTATAAAATTTATGATCGTTATTGTTTATTAGTTTATCTCCATTAATGTATTTATTAAATTCTGATGAACTCATAAATCTAAACAATTTCATCTTGTCGTCCTTTCTCTTACAAATCTAAATCTTGTAAACTAAATTTTCTTTTAACTCTATCATTATCAAGAACTGCTATATTATGTTCGTAATCTTCTTTTTTTTATAAATTTAAAAATATTAAAATATACACTTGCTTGTGCTAATTTTTCTTCACTGCTTAAATCTTCATTTTCTAATTCATTTACTAATTCATCTATTTTTATTATTAAATTATTTAATGCTTTTTCTGTATTTTTATCCATATTATTATTCTCCTTTCACTAAAATTCATATAACCTTGCTTTATCTAATAAATTATTTCCTTCTAACCATTCTTTAATTTGATTTGTATCTATTGGACTTATTGCAACTAATTCTTTTTTTGAATTATTATTATAAGTTATATCAATCTCTATCTTTCCAAATACATCTAATAGCCCTATTTTTCGCATTTGAATTTCTTTAATATTTTCGTTATCTAACATTTCTAATGTTTTTGGATTTATTTGTTCTCTTGACATACTTTCTCCTTTCACATTTAACACTTTTCTACATCTTTCTTAAAATATTCTTTTATTGTTTCTGTGCAATAATCTCCATGACATTCTTCATTATTGCTTTTACATTTGTCGCAGATATATAAGAAATTATAAACTTCTTCTGACATATGTTCTTCAATATCTTCTGCCATCTTATCTATTATCTTTTCTTGTTTTTCTATTTTTCTATTTAAATTTGAAAACTCTTTTTTATAATTACTATACTTTGTTAATTTATTTACTTGCTTTATTCTGTTTCTTAATTTACTTAATAAATCATTATTCTTTTTTCTTAATTTATGTATTTCTTTTTCTTGTTTTTCAATTAATCCTATTGCTTCAGATAGTGTTTCTATATCTTCTTTAAAGTCATTATTTGATAATCCACATTCGTTTGCTTGTTGTGTTGTAAAAAGCATTTTTCTTAGTTTATCTAGTAATTCTTCTTTATTCATTTTGATTTAGTCCTCCTCTAATTTTTTAATAATTCTACACAATGCTTCTATCATTTCTGTTAGTCTTTCTACAGGTTGATTAGAATAACCATTATTTTCTCTTATTTCTTCATCTCTTTTTTGTTCTAAATAGTTATATATTTTCTTCAATTCTAAATAATCTCTTATTGATAACATATATCTACTCCTTTTCTAAAAGTGATTGCAATTCATTTTCTAAAATGCGTAATATAATTAAAAAATCAGTTCTTGTTTCTTCTTCAAGTCTTTTTTGTACTTCTTCTATTTTCGCTTTTATTTTGTCATTACTAGTATATTCTAATTTATCAGGTAATAATAAGTCTATTCCTGTCATTTCTTCATATCTAAAATGACATTGTGCTAATTTGTTGTTTCGTACTTTCAATCCTTCTATTTCTTTAGATTGTTTTTCGATTAGATTTAATACTATTTCGACATCTTTTATATATACTGGCATTCCTATATTT
>CAMNPT010000007.1 GCA_946548575.1 uncultured Clostridium sp.
AAGATGGGAAGCAAATGAAAAAAGACTGTCATCAATTGAAGAAAGAACTAATAATTTAGAGATCAATAGAAAAAATGATAAGAATGAGATAATTGAAGTTTTAGATATAATGCAAAAAAGTATTGATAAACAATTTAAAGATTTAGAAAATAATATGAATAATAGATTTGAAAAAATAGAAGATGAGCTAATAGAAAATAGAAAAGAACATCAAGAATTTAGAAAAAAAATGAAACGATTTAATTCAAGATTAGATTTTCATAGTGCTAGAATTAGTAGTTTAGAAAAATGGAGAGAAGATATAAACAATGATGGATTTGTTGGAATACAGTAATTTTAAAAAAAATCTTGCAAATTTTAAAAAATATGTTATAATATTAATCAATAATAAATAAAAAAACAAAAACAAGGACACGTAAAATAATATAATATCTTAATAAGAGAGCCAAAGGAAGCTGAAAATTTGGCAAGTAAAAATTATTTTATATCACCTTAGTTGTTGCTAAACTGAAAGTAAGAGTAAGTATAGTCGTAGGTCTGCGTTAAAGATAAATTAAGAGAGCAAAAATATAAATAGTATTATTGCTAACTTAGGTGGTACCGCGGAAAGAATATTAAAATCTTTTCGTCCTAAAATTAATCAGGACGAAGAGATTTTTTATTTGTCCTAATAACAAAAATATAGATGTGTCCCAAAATGGACAAAATGTCCCAAAAGGACCTGTCCCGTTTTGGACAGAAAGGAATGAGTTTTATGTACAAAAAAGTTGAGTTAAAAAAAGGCTTCGTAGGTATGGAGCAAGAAGTTGCTAAAAAATGGCAAGAAAAAGATATTATAAAAAAGAATTTTGCCATGAATGAAGGTAAAAGGTATTTTACATTTTATGATGGACCTCCAACAGCAAATGGTATGCCTCATGTTGGGCATATAGAAACAAGAGTAATGAAAGATATTATACCTAGATATAAAGTTATGAAAGGATATAAAGTTATTCGTAAAGCAGGTTGGGATACACATGGTCTTCCTGTTGAACTTGAAATTGAGAAAAAGCTTGGTATCTCAGGTAAAGAGCAAATTGAAGAATATGGGGTAGAAAAATTTGTTAAACAATGTAAAGAAAGTGTTTTTACTTATGTTCATAAATGGGAAGAGATGACAAATAAAGTTGGATTTTGGGTAGATATGGAAAATCCTTATGTTACTTACCATAACGAATATATAGAATCTGTATGGTGGGCATTAAAACAAATGTGGGATAAAGGTCTTTTATATGAAGGTCATAAAGTTATGCCATATTGTCCAAGATGTGGTACAGCTCTATCTTCACATGAGGTTGCACAAGGTTATAAAGATGTAAAAGATTTAACTTGTGTAGCTAAGTTTAAAGTAGAAGAGAACCAAGGATTTGAAGAAAATACATACATATTAGCTTGGACAACAACGCCATGGACTTTACCTTCAAATTTAGCTCTTTGTATTAATAAAGCTTATGAATATGCTGAAATAAAAGCTAATATTGGAACAGATGATGAGCCACAATATGAATCATATATATTAGCTAAAGATTTAATAGAAACAGTATTAAAAGAAACTCCTTATGAAGTTATTAAAACATTTAAAGGAGAGGAACTTCTAGGTATAAAATATGAGAAGTTAATGCCTTTTGCTAAACCTGAAGGAAAAGCTTATGTTGTAATTCATGGTGACTATGTTAACTTGGAAGACGGTACAGGTATAGTTCATATTGCACCTGCTTATGGTGAAGATGATAGCTTAGTTTCTAAACAAAATGGAATTGCATTTGTTAACTTAGTAGACAAATCTGGTAAATTTGTAAAAGAAGTTGAACCCTGGGCAGGTAGATTTGTAAGAGATTGTAATGAAGATATTTGCAAATGGCTTGCAAACGAAAATAAATTATTTAGCAAAGAAAAACATTTACACTCATATCCTCATTGTTGGAGATGTGATACACCACTTCTTTATTATCCAAAAGAAAGTTGGTTTGTCGCAATGAGTAAATTAAGAGATGAGTTAGTTGACAATAACAACAAAGTAAATTGGTATCCAGATACAATAAGAACTGGAAGATTTGGAAAATTTTTGGAAAATGTAATAGATTGGGGAATTTCAAGAGATAGATATTGGGGAACTCCTTTACCTGTTTGGACATGTGAAGATGAAAATTGTTTACATCAAGAATGTATTGGTTCTATAAAAGAATTAAAAGAAAAAGCAATAGAATGTCCAGAAGATATTGAATTACACAAACCATATATTGATAATGTATTTTTAAAATGCCCTAAATGTGGTAAAAAAATGAAAAGAGCAAAAGAAGTTATAGATTGTTGGTTTGATTCTGGTTCAATGCCTTTTGCACAATGGCATTATCCTTTTGAAAATAAAGAAATGTTTGATAATAATTTCCCTGCAGGATTTATATCTGAAGCAGTTGACCAAACAAGAGGATGGTTCTATACACTAACTGCAATAGGAACAGCTCTATTTAATAGAACACCATTTGAAAATTGTATTGTTTTAGGACATGTTTTAGATGAAAAAGGACAAAAAATGTCTAAATCTAAAAAGAATGGTGTAGATCCAATGGAATTACTAGATACAGTTGGAGCAGATGCTACACGCTGGCATTTTTATACGGCAGCAGCTCCATGGTTACCAAAAAGACTTGGAATAAAGAGTGTTCAAGAAACCCAAAGAGGTTTTTTAGCAACACTTTGGAATGTATATTCATTCTATGTTTTATATGCAGAAATTGATCAGTTTAATCCATTAAAATATAGTGATTTTAAACTAACAAATGTAATGGATAAATGGATAATTTCTAAATTAAATACATTAATTAAAGAAGTAGAAAATAAGTTAGAACATTATGATATAACAACAGCGGCAATATTAATAGAAAACTTTACAGATGAGTTATCAAATTGGTATGTTAGAAGAAATAGAGAAAGATTCTGGTTAACAGAACTAACTGATGAAAAAATAGGAGCATATTGTACATTATACAAAGTTCTTACAACACTAATAAAAGTAGCAGCTCCATTTGTACCATTTATGACAGATGAGATTTACCAAAACTTAGTTACAAATTTAGATAATAATGCTCCAGAAAGTGTTCACTTATGTTTATGGCCAGAAGTAAATGAAAAAGAAATAAACAAAGAATTAGAAACAGAAATGGATTTAGCATATAAAATTGTAAAATTAGGTAGAAGTGCAAGAAATTCTGCTAACATAAAAAACAGACAACCTCTATCTAAAATGCTTATTTCAATAGATACATTACCAAAATATTATGAAAATATTATAAAAGAAGAACTTAATGTAAAAGAAATAGATTTAGGGGCAGAAATGTCTGAATATGTTGATTTTGAAATAAAACCAAACTTACCTGTACTTGGAAAAGAATATGGAAAACTAATACCAAAAATTCGTCAAGAAATTGCAAATAAAAATCAAGTAGATTTAGCAAATACAATCAAAAACGGAAATGCAGAATATATACAAATAGATGATACTCAAATTGAACTAAATGCTGAAAACTTACTTGTAACAATGCAAGGAAAGGAAGGTTTCGCATTTAGTGGTGAAGGAGAAATTGGAGTTGTTTTAGATACACATATTACTCGCGAACTTAAAGAAGAAGGTTATGTACGAGAGGTATTATCTAAAGTTCAAAATATGAGAAAAGATAGTGGCTTTGAAGTATTAGACAATATCATACTTTATATATCTGGTAATGAAATGCTAGAAAAAGTAATAAAGGAAAATGAAGAATTAATAAAACATGATACATTAGCCAAAAAAATCGTATATAATCAAAAAAGATCAGCATATACAGATATAAATATTAATGGTGAAAAATTGAATATTGATGTCGAGGTTGTAAAATAAATTGATGTTTTATCTAAAAAATGTTATAATAAATATAGGTTAAATATCATATAAAGAAGGAGGACATAAAATAATGTCACCAAAAACAAAAAGAGTTCCAGAATATTTTTTCATCAGAAAGCTAGAATTTATTAACGAAAATGAACGGAAAGAAATAGAGGATTTTATTGCTGTAAATAAAAACAAAATCTTATATTTTGAGTACGGACATATCCCACATTTTAGAACATATAAAATTGTTCTAAGGGGGAAACAAGAAAAAGTTTGGGAGCTCAGAAGAAGAATATACTAACCTAAAGGCAGTCAGTTCTTGACTGCCTAACTTTTTTATAATATAAGGAGAGAAAATGTATTATACATATATGTTAAGATGTGAAGATAATTCAATATATACAGGTATGACAAATGATTTAAATAAAAGAATAGAAAAACATTTTTCGAAAAATGGTGCAAAATATACCAAATCACATAAACCTTTAAAATTAGAAATTGCATGGAGTTCAAAAGAAAAATCATTAGCTTGTAAACTGGAAGCATATATAAAACAATTAACAAAAAAAGAAAAAGAGGCTTTAATTTTAGATGGTCATGTTAGCAAATTTTTGAAGGGAAAAATAGATGGAAGAAGTTATAGAGTAGTAAAATAAACTACTTTTAATTTTATGTAAAAAACCCTTGACAGTTTCTGTAATTAAAGTTAAAATAGTATAGTAGGAAAAAATATATTTAAGAACTTAAAAAATATTATATTTTATTCGAACATTGAAAATTTAATAAGAAAGAGGTGTATGATTATGAATATTGTAATCACTATCGCCGCTGTCTTAATCTCATTAGCAATTGGAGTGCCAATAGGTATGGCATATAGAAAAAAAGTTGCAGAGTCTAAAATTCAAGGAGCTGAAAATGAAGCAAAAAGATTATTAGAATTAGCAAAAAAAGAGGCTGAAAACTTAAAAAAAGAAGAAATTTTCAAAGCTAAAGAAGAAATAATGGCCAATCGTAAAGAATTAGACCAAGAGATTAAAGAAAGAAGAGGCGAAGTACAAAAACAAGAAGCAAGATTAATTCAAAAAGAAGAAAATTTAGAAAGGCGTTCAGATAATTTTGAAAAGAAAGAAAAAGAACTAGAAAATGAGATACAAAATATTGAAAATAAAAAAATTGAACTTGAAAAATTATATGAAGATGAAATGGTTGAGCTTCAAAAAATTGCTGGTTTAAGCAAAGATGAAGCAAAAAAGAGATTATTATCTGAAATTGAAAAAGAATTAACAGCTGAGAAAGCCGCATTAATTAGAGATCAAGAGCAAAGAGCAAAAGAAACAATTGAGAAAAAAGCAAAGGAAATGTTAACATATGCAGTACAAAAATGTGCAGCAGACCACTCTCAAGAAACAACAGTATCTATAGTTTCACTTCCAAATGATGAAATGAAAGGAAGAATTATAGGAAGAGAGGGTCGAAATATAAAAGCTTTAGAAACTTTAACAGGAATTGATTTAATAATAGATGATACACCAGAAGCTGTTGTATTATCTGGGTTTGATCCTTTAAGAAGAGAAGTAGCAAAAATTGCATTAGAGAAATTAATTGATGATGGAAGGATTCATCCAGCTAAAATTGAAGAAATGGTTGAAAAAGCTAAAGAAGAGGTTGAAAATACAATCAAAGAAGAAGGAGAAAGAGCAATACTTGAAACAGGAGTAATTGGCTTACATCCAGATGTTGTGAAATTAATCGGAAAATTAAAATATAGGACAAGTTATGGACAAAATGTATTAAACCATTCTATAGAAGTTTCAAACTTAACAAGAATTATGGCTGATGAACTAGGTCTAGATACAAAATTAGCAAGAAGAGCTGGATTATTACATGATATTGGAAAAGCTTTAGATCATGACATGGAAGGAACACATGTTGAAATAGGTGTTGAAATACTAAAAAAATACAAAGAAAATTCTTTAGTTATAAATGCAGTTGAAGCACATCATGGAGACGTAGAACCACAAACATTAGAAGCAGTATTAGTACAAGCTGCTGATGCAATTTCTGCTTCAAGACCAGGTGCAAGAAGAGAAACATTAGAAGCTTACATTAAAAGATTACAAAATCTTGAAGAAATTGCAGATTCATTTGATGGGGTTGAAAAATCATTTGCAATTCAAGCAGGTCGTGAAGTTAGAATTATAGTAAAACCAGAAAAAATATCAGATGACCAAATGACAATTTTAGCAAGAGATGTTTCAAAAAGAATTGAAAATGAAATGGATTATCCAGGTCAAATTAAAGTTAACATTATAAGAGAAACAAGAATAGTTGATTATGCAAAATAAAGTTAGGTTTTCAACCAATGGGGACGGACCTTTTGGTTGAAAACCATTTTTTATGATTTCAACCAAAAGGTCCGTCCCCATTGGTTGAAAAATTTTAAAGGAGGTTCAAAATGAAAGTTTTAGCAATAGGTGATTTAGTTGGAAATATTGGTGTAAAAAAGATGAAAGATGAATTAAATAATATTAGACAACAAGAAAATATAGATTTTGTTATTGTTAATGGAGAAAATGCTGGAGAAGGAATGGGAATCACAGAAAAAAATTTTAATGACATTTTAGCTGAAAATGTTGATGTAATAACAATGGGAAATCATACTTGGGGAAAAAAAGACATTTTTAAATTTATTGATCATCCAAAATTACTTAGACCAGCAAACTATCCAAAAGATGTTGTAGGTAAAGGATATAATATTTATCATTGTAAAAATAAAAAAATTGCAGTTATTAATTTAATTGGTAGAGTTGATATGAATGTTTTATCTGATAATCCATTTATATTAGCAAAACAATTAGTAGAAAAATTAAACCAAGAAGTAGATATTATCATAATTGATTTTCATGCTGAGGCAACAGCTGAAAAAATTGCTTTAGGATATTTCTTAGATGGAAAAGTTACAGCAATTTTTGGTACACATACTCATGTACAAACATCTGATGAACAAATTTTAGATAAAGGTACAGCATATATAACAGATATAGGAATGACAGGTCCAAAAAAATCTGTAATAGGTATGGATATAGAAGCATCTCTAAAAAGATTTGAAACTACATTACCAGAAAGATATAGAATTGCTTCTGGAGAATGTATATTAAATGGTGTTATTTTTGATATTGATGATAATACAAATAAGGTTAAAGAAATAAAAAGAGTTAATATAAAATAAATATTGTCGAAAATTGATATTTAGTGCGATGAGTTTTCCTAAAAATTTCCAAAAAACACTTTACAATATTTTCCAATTAATGTAAAATATTTATTGTAAAAGTTGCAACAAAAAAAATAAAATTATAGGAGGCAAAAAAATGGAAATTTTAAAGATTTCATCAAAATCAAATCCAAATTCAGTAGCAGGAGCAATTGCAGGTTTGGTAAAAGAATCTAACAAAGCAGAAATGCAAGCAATTGGAGCGGGAGCACTAAATCAAGCAGTTAAAGCGGTAGCAATAGCTAGAGGCTTTGTAGCACCAGCAGGGGTTGACTTAGTATGTATACCTGCCTTTGCAGAAGTAGAGGTAGAAGGAGAGGATAGAACAGGTATTAAACTAATTGTAGAATCTAGGACATAAAATTTTAATAGTAAAAAGTAAAGGTTGTTATAAATATATAACAACCTTTTTATATATTTGTATAAATATTTTATTATAATAACTTGAATTTTTTTCTAAATTAATGTATGATATCAGGGTATAGAAAGGAATTATGAAAAATATGAAATCAAATTGGATAAAATATATATTTATAATATTTATCATTGGAATTTTAATTTTTTCAGTTTATAAGTTCAAAAAAGATGAAACAGATAAAAAGTTAGATGAAGTAGACACATCTAAATCTCAAGATGAAATTGTAAAGGAAATTAAACTTGGTATTGCAGGAATAGATACTATCAATCCTATTCTTAGTAAAAATAAAAATGTACAAAATATTTCCAAGTTAATTTATGAACCATTAGTTAATTTAACATCAGATTATAAAGCTGAACCTTGTCTTGCAAAGGAGTGGGCTAAACAAGATGGAAATTCATATTTAATTAAACTTAGAGAAGGTGTAAGATGGTCAAATGGCGAAAGTTTTACTTCTGAAGATGTAAGATTTACGATAGATAGATTAAAGGATTCGCCAACAATATATTCAGCTAATGTCCAAGATGTAATAAGTATAGATGTTATAGATGATTATACAGTTAAAATCAATCTATCTAATGAAGTTCCATTTTTTGAATATAATTTAACTTTTCCAATTTTATCAAAAGATTATTATGAAGGAGAAGATTTTAACAATACAACTAGAAATAATTCTCCTATAGGTACAGGTAAATTTAAGATTTCGGAAGTAGAGTCGTCTTATATTATTCTTGAGAAAAATGCTAGTTGGTGGAATAAAGAAAAACCAGTAACTCTTGAAAAAATCACTTTGAATTTATATTCCTCAATTGGTGAATTATATAATAGTTTTAAATTAGGAAACTTAGATTTAATAAGTACAGAAAACGATAATTTAACAGATTATATTGGTACAATTGGATATACATCAAAAGAACTAAAGGGAAGAAAACACACATTTTTAGCTTTTAATACATCAAATTATTTTTTATCTAAAGAAGAAGTTAGAAAAGCTATAGCTTATTCAATTGATAAAGATAATATAACAACTACAATATTTAATGGAAAATATTATACAAGTAGCTTCCCATTAGATTATGGAAATTGGCTATCTCAAGAGCAAAATGCAAGTAGTGGTTACAATGTAGAACAGGCAAAAGAATTATTAAAAAATGCAGGTTGGACATTAAAAAAAGGAAATTGGCAAAAAACGGAGAATTATAAAACACAAAAATTAGCATTAAATTTATTAGTAAGAGCAAGTGATAGTTCAAAAGTAGCTGTTGCAGAAAACATAAGAGCTCAACTCGCAAATCAAGGTATTATAATAAATGTAGTTCAAGCAGCTGATGATCAATATGATAGTATGATAAACTCAAAAAGTTATGATATTGCATTATGTACTCTAAATTTATCTATAAGTCCTAATTTAGAAACATTTTTTGGAAATGGTAATTTGGCAAATTATATGACCGATGAAATTAAAAGTATTATGAATGAGGTGAAAAATACAACAGATGAAAATGTTTTAAAAGAAAAATACACAAGATTAAGTGAAATTTATAAAACAAATATACCATATTTGAGCTTATATAATAACAAATATACAGTAGCTTATAATTCAGCTCTAGTAGGCGATTTTTCGCCAAACTGGTTTTATCAATTTTATGGGATTGAAGAATGGTATAAATAAATTTTAAAAATTTTTTAAAAAGGTATTGACAAAACAAATATTTGATATATAATTAGTTTAATCAAACAAAAGTTCATAAAAATAGGAGGAAAAATTTATGGGAGAAAATACAGAAAAGAAGAAAGCGTTAGAAATGGCAATGAGCCAAATAGAAAAACAATTTGGAAAAGGTTCAGTAATGAAACTTGGAGAATTTAAAGCAATGGAGGTTGAATCTATACCAACAGGTGCATTAGGGTTAGATATAGCATTAGGTATTGGTGGAGTTCCAAGAGGAAGAATTATAGAAATATTTGGACCAGAATCATCTGGTAAAACAACATTAGCATTACATGTTGTTGCAGAGGCTCAAAAAACTGGAGGAGAAGCAGCATTTATTGATGCTGAACATGCATTAGATCCAGTATATGCAAAAAAATTAGGAGTAGATATAGATAATTTAATAGTATCTCAACCAGATACTGGAGAACAAGCATTAGAAATTACAGAAAGTTTAGTAAGAAGTGGAGCATTAGATGTTATTGTAGTAGATTCTGTTGCTGCATTAGTTCCGAAAGCTGAAATTGATGGAGATATGGGTGATTCTCATATGGGATTACAAGCAAGACTTATGTCTCAAGCACTAAGAAAATTAGCAGGAGCAATAAATAAATCAAAGACAGTATTAATATTTATAAATCAATTAAGAGAAAAAATAGGAATAATGTTTGGTAATCCAGAGACAACAACAGGTGGTAGAGCACTAAAATTCTATGCATCAGTAAGAATGGATATAAGAAGAATAGAAAATATTAAGCAAAATGGAGAAGTAAAGGGAAGCAGAGTAAGAGTAAAAGTTATAAAAAACAAAGTTGCACCACCATTCAGAGAAGCAGAATTTGATATTGTATATGGAGAAGGTATATCTAAAGCAGGTAATATTTTAGATATGGCTGTAAATTTAGATATTATTGAAAAATCAGGCTCTTGGTTTAGCTATAATGGAGATAGAATAGGCCAAGGAAGAGAAAATGTAAAGAATTACTTAAAAGAAAATCCTAAAATTTTAGAAGAAGTTGAACAAAAGGTAAGAGATAATTTTGCAAAAGCTTTTGAACAAAGCTTAGGTGAAGAATTGCCAAACAATGATGATGATGATGAGGAAGATGAAGATTAATAATGTATACAGTAGAAGATTTCGATAAAGAAAAAACAAGAGTATTAAAATATATTTTATATAAAAAAAGAACAGAACAAGAAATACGTACAAAATTTGAAAATTCAATAGAAAATAACTTGCTGGAAGATATAATAGAATATTTAAAAGAAGCTAAATACATAAATGATAAAGAATATATAGAAAAAACTGTAAATAATTTTATTACATTAAAAAATCTATCTATAAAGGAAATTAAATATAAATTACTAAGTAAAGGTCTAAAAAAAGATGATATAGAAGATTATATATATGAAAACAAGGAAGAATTAAAACAATATGAAATAAAATCGGCACAAAATATCTTTTATAAAAAATCAACATCAATGGAACCAGATGAAATTAAGCAGTATTTATTAAAAAAAGGATATAAATCAGAAAACATAAATATAGCCAAAGAATAGGAGAAATATATGGCACTACTAACATTAGAAACAAAAAAATATGCAATAAAAATTAATAATTTTGAAGGACCGTTGGATTTGTTATGTCACTTAATAGATAAAAATAAAATGAATATATATGACATCAATTTAAGTGAGATAACAGACCAATATTTAGAGTATTTAAAAGAACAAGAAAAAATAAATTTAGAAATAGCAAGTGAATTCTTAGTTATGGCTTCAACTTTATTATATTTAAAGTCTAAAAATCTTTTACCAAGAGAAGAAAATGAAGATGAAGAAATAACTGAAGAAGAATTAATAAGAAGAATTATTGAGTATAAAAAATTTAAAGAGATTAGTAAAACTTTTAAAGAAAACTATTTGAATTTTTCAAAGCGTTATTTTAAACTACCAGAAGAGATAGAACTTCCTAAGCAAAAAATCGGAAAAAATTATGAAAATACATTAATACCAAATATTTATACTGATCTACTCCAAAGAAATAAAGAAAAAATTAATGAAAATGCAAAAAATATAGAAAAAATTGCTTTAACAGATAATTATACAGTAGCAAGCAAGGTTAAAGAAATGTTTAAAGTTCTTATAAAACAGAAAAGATTCGTTTTTAATAAATTATTTTCTATAAAACAGCATAACAAACAAGAGGTAGTTACTGCATTTTCGGGGTTATTAGAATTATCTAGAAGAAATAAAGTTGATACTATTCAGGAAGAATTGTTTGGAGATATTACTGTAGAAAAAGCAAAGAGGGATTAGGGGACGTTCTTTCTTTCCCTATTTCAGGGATTTTAGGACACTCCTTGGTAAATCGGGCACTACTCCTTTAGGGGGGACGGTGTCCTTATTTTTTTATTTATGATTGATTGGAGTAAAAATTAGAAATTGTTAATTATTAGAATGAGGGATGTTCAGGGCAAAATGTATTATATTATTTTTTATTTCATTACTCGGCTCCCTTCATACGCTAAGAAGTTGTTATATTAGAAAACGAGCCTCTTCCACTCAGACCCTTTCGTACCTCAAGTGCCGTGAACATTCCTCATTTTCTAATATAACAACTTCTAAAGCTTTTTCAGTCGCATTCGTAATTACATGCAAAATAATATAATACATTTTGAACCTGAAAGAAGCGTATTCTAATAATTTACAAATTTTTTTGAACGAAATGAACGATTAAATAAAAAATAAGGACACCATTCCCCTCTAAAGGAGTAGTGCCCAAAAATCCCTAAAACATAGAAAAAAGTATAAAAATGAAAAAATTGGAAAAACTAATATTAATACCTAAAAGAGGTGATAATATTGGTTTTTCTTTTTATTAGCATATTATTATCAATAGCAACAATTATTTTTTTACATTCAAAAATAAGAATAGAAATATTAAATTTTAAATTTTATTCTAATAAAACTAATCATATTAATAAAAATTATAAATTTATAATACAATTAATCATTTTTAACAAAATTCGAGCAGTAAATATAGAAATTAATAAGAATGCAATTGAAAAACTTAATTTAAAAGGTAAATTTGAAAAGACAAAACTTAAATTTATAGAAAATAACGTAAAAATAGATAGTAATATAATAAAAAATATTTCGAAATTACAGTTTAAAACTAACTATTTAAATTTAGATATAAACCTTGGTACAGAAAATTCTGTATATACTTCATTATTAGTTCCTATAATAAGTGGAATTATATCTTATATATTAAGCAAAAATTCTTATAATGAGAAATCTATTTATTATAAAGTTGAACCAATTTATTATAATCAAAATATATTTAATATCCAATTATCAGGTATATTTGAGATTAAAATGATACATATTATAAATATAATATATATCTTAAATCGTAAAAAAGGAGTGAAGAATAATGAGCGAACATCCAATAGAAGGTCTTATGATTACAGCTATGAATAGTATTCAAGACATGATAGATGTTAATACTATAATAGGTGAACCTATAGAAACATCAAATAACGTAATTATTATACCTATTTCTAAGGTTTCTTTCGGATTTGCTGCAGGGGGAAGTGAATTTAAAGGAGAAACTTCAAATGATTTTAAAAGGAGAGAAAAAGAAAACAGGGAAGAATTAAAAACTAGATTACCATTTGGTGGTGGTTCAGGTGCAGGTGTTACAATAAACCCAATTGCATTTCTTATAATACAGCCAGATAATGTAAGATTGATGCCAGTAAATCATACATCTTCATTAGATAAATTATTAGATTATATACCAGATTTAATTGAAAAAACAAATAATATGATGAACAAACACATGCAGACGAAGAAAGAAGAAACTCAGAAAATTCTAAAAGAAATGCAAAAAAAACATGACGAAACAGAAGTAAATGAAAGAAAAAATAAAGATGAGATAAAGAAAAAAATAGAAAATGAAGCCAAAAAAACTAAAAAAATAATAGAACAAGAAGAAATAACGGAACCTGATGAAACTTATGAATTTGAATATGATGATACTTTAGAAGATGAATAAAATTTAGCTGACTAAAAATTAGTTGGCTTTTTATTTTGTTTATGATATAATTCAAAAAAATAAACTAAAGGAGGTATATTTATGTTAGAAAATATTGAAGTTTTATTTCATAGTAGTATAAGAATAAATAAAGGAGAAATAATATATATAGACCCATATAAAATAGACAAAAATTATAATGATGCAGATATAATATTTGTAACACATGACCACTTTGATCATTTTTCAGAAGAAGATATATTAAAAGTAAAAAAAGAAGATACTATTATTGTTGTTACAAAAGATTTAGTTGAAAAATCATTAAATCTAGGATTTGAAAGAAATTCT
Source organism: uncultured Clostridium sp. (assembly GCA_946548575.1). Lineage (GTDB taxonomy): Bacteria > Bacillota > Clostridia > TANB77 > CAG-508 > CAG-269. The sequence goes on from CAMNPT010000007.1 coordinate 13,698, forward strand.
ATTATAGATGTAGAACCAAATGAATTAAAAACAATTGGAAAAATTAAATTTAAAACAATTCCATCATATAATACAAATAAAGATTTTCATCCAAAATCAAATGGTTGGGTAGGTTATATTTTAGAAATAAACAATGTTAAGTATTATATAGCAGGTGATACAGATATAACTGAGGAAAATAAAAAGGTGCAATGTGATGTTGCATTTGTTCCAGTTGGAGGAACATATACAATGAATTATAAAGAAGCTGCTGATTTAATAAACATAATTAATCCTAAAATTGCAGTTCCTATTCATTATGGAAGTGTAGCTGGAGAAAAAGCAGATGGACAAAGATTTGTGAAACTTTTAAATTCAAATATTGAAGGAAAAGTTTTAATGTCAGATTAAATTTAAGGAAAAAATATGAATATTATTGAAAAAATATTGGATAACAAAATATTAGATAACATGAGAAATGATCATATCAATGAATCTTCTGCTGAATGTTCATATTATGTTATATTATCATTTATACCATTTTTAATTTTATTATTAACTTTAATCCAATATACAAATATTGAACCACAACAATTATTTGAAACAATTTCAAATGTAATACCTGAAACTATGAAAGAGATGATGCTTGGAATAATTAGAGAAGTATATTCTAAATCTTTAGGTACAATTTCAATTTCTTTAATTTTCATATTATTTTCAGCAGATAGAGCAGTATTTGCATTATCTAAGGAATTACATTTTATATATAAATTTGATGATTCAAAAAATAAATCTATTATTTATTTGAAAATTGTATCTTTACTACAAACAATATTATTTATAATATTAATAACGCTTGGATTAGGTATAATGGTTTTTGGTAAACCTGTTATTGCTACAATTAAAGATCATGCAAATATTTTACAAAATTATACAATATTTTCTGAAATTATAACTACAATAATACTTTTTGTAATTTTATTTTTAATTTTAGTGTTAATGTATAAATTTATTGCAAGAAAAAGAATGAAAATTAAAGAACAAATAAGAGGTGCGTTATTTGCATCTATAGCTATTAATATTGTATCATTTGTGTTTTCAAAATATTTAGAAATTTTTAGAGGGTTTTCTACCACCTATGGTAGTTTAACAGCATTAATGCTTGTTATGATGTGGACATATAGTTGTTTCTATATGATATTTATAGGCGCAGAAATTAATAAGTTTTATTATATAAAGAAATTAGAAATTGTTAATTACTATATTAAGGAATACTCAAGGCAAAATTAATATATTAATTTTGAACGTGAGAGAGGCTCAATATTGTAATTAACAGTGTGTCCTAATCTCTTAATAAATCTATCCATGAATAATAAACCTTTTTTAACATAGTAAATAAATTGATTTTTTCAACATCATTTTTAGCAACAATATCTACTGTAGATAAAATTTCATCATTTAATGAAAAGGAAATTTCTCCAAGTTTTTGACCAGCTACGATTGGTGCCATTACTTTATCATCTAAAGTTAAAGATTGTTCTATATTATTATCTCGACCTTTTTCTATTAAAGTACCAGCATTGTCTTTCAAAACCGCTTCTACAGTGTTTTTTATACCTTTATCAACATCTAACTTTTTTACAACTTCATCTTTTTTTCCAAATTGTTTAAAAGAAAATGTATTAAAACCATAATCTAATAATTTTTGAGCCTCACTAAATCTTATTTTTGTGGAAGGTGCTTTCATAATTACAGCAATTAAAGATAAATCATCACGTGTTGCACTTGCAGATAAATTATATAATGCAAGGGAAGTAGACCCAGTTTTTAATCCTGTTGCACCTTTATATGTTCTAATTAATTTATTTGTGTTAGACAAAGAGGATTTTCCATCTCTTAAACTGTCAGTCCATATTGTAGTATATTTTTTTACAGAAGGATGATTATTTAACAATTCTCTTGACATTAAGGAAATATCATAACTTGAAGTTAGATGACCATCTTCATCTAAACCATGACAATTTTTAAAAGTAGTATCATTCATACCAAGTTGTTTAGCTTTATCATTCATCATTTGTACAAAAGCCTCTTCTGAACCTGCAATAAATTCACTCATTGCAACAACACAATCATTTGCAGAATTAACACAGATAGCTTTTAACATTTCTTCAACAGTTAAAGTTTCTCTAGGATCTAACCAAATTTGAGAACCTCCCATACTAGCTGCATTTTCTGAACAAGGCACATTATCTGTTGAATTTATTTTTCCACTGTCTAAAGCTTCCATTATTAATAATATACTCATGACTTTTGTAACAGAAGCAGGACGTAATTGTTCATGAATATTATGACTATATAATATTTGACCAGTTGATTGTTCAATTAAAATAGCAGATCCAGATTCTAAATTAAGAGAGTTTTCTGTTACTTCTGAGGTGGTTTCTTCAATCTTATTTTGATTAGAAGACCATACATAAGTTGAATTTTCAGCAAAACTAGGTAATGTAAAAGAAAATGTTATTATCAAAATTAGAATAAAACAAATAGAAAATTTATAATTTCTCATAAAAAATCCCTCCAATTGATATTAAAATATATTCAAAGTATATTTTAAATATTCAATAAGAGGAAATAAATCAAACTTGTTTAACTGAAATTAAAGTAGTAGTTATAGTATTCCCATCTGTTGAAGCATTAATTTTAATTGTATTACCAGTATCATTTCTAAATTTTAAATCATAACTACCATAAGCAACAGCTGCATCTTTACCTTTTTGGATATATGGGACATAGTTACTATGTGCATGTCTTTCAGTAACTACTAAACCAGGAGTAGCTAAAACAGCATTATATAAAGTACTGCTTATTTGACAATTACCACCACCAAGACCTTTTTTCATCCTACCTTTATTATCAAAAATATCAGCTTTTTGATATCCTTTTGAAGTAGTAGCTTGTCCAACTGTATTACAAAATGAAAATGTATTTCCAGTTTCTACAGTTGTACCATTTAATGTATTACAAGTAATACGTATATTATTTTGTCTAGCTGAATCATTGGAATAAATTTTTGTAGAAAAAGTCGCAACTTGCTCTTCTTTATATTGAGGTTGTTTTTTTTCTTCTTCTTTATTTTTTTCTTCTGATGTTTTATTTTCTTCTGTTTGATTTTTAGATGATGTTTTTTCAGCCTTATAATTATTTTCATTATTATTTTGATTAGTAACATAATAATAAATTCCAATACCAACAATAATAGAAACAATAAAAAATAAAATAATCCATCTTTTTTTATTCATTTAAATCACCAATTTTAGTGTAACCAAAAATATTAAAAATATTGACATTTTTTAAAAATAAAAGTATAATTAATATGTTAAACAAAATTAAAGGAGAAGAATTATGCTATCAAAATATTGGAAGAAGATAGGTATGTTAATATTAATAATTGCTTGTGTATTCAATATTATGGGAAAACTAGTAAGAAAAGTATCATTAAATAAAGAAATGATATATTCAGCACAATATATGTATGAACAGGAACAAAAAAATAAAACAAAATAATTAAATTTACTTGAAAAAATACAAAAAATATGTTATGATAAAAAACAGTCATGTTTATTAATTCGAGAAAGAGGTGAACTGAAATGAAAAAAGATTTACATCCAGAATACAACCAAACAACTATTACATGTGCTTGTGGAAATGTATTAGAAGTTGGTTCAACAAAAAAAGATTTAAAAGTAGATGTATGCTCAAAATGTCACCCATACTGGACAGGTAACTTAAGACAAGATACAGTAGGTGGAAGAGCAGACAGATTTAAAAAGAAATATGGTCTTGCATAAGACCTTATTTTTTTGCTTTAATTTCTTGCAAAAATCGACAAAATGTAATAGAATATTCAAAGAGAAAAATATCACCAATAGGACATAGGAGGTAAAATTGGAATTTCAAAAAGATTATATAGAAAAAGTAAAACAATTAAATAATAATAAAAAACCTAAATACACAATTTTAACAATGGGTTGTCAATTAAATGAAAATGATTCAGAAAAATTATGTGGTATGTTAGATGAAATGGGATATATAAAGACAGAAAACCAACAAGAAGCTGAATTGGCATTATTTAATACATGTTGTGTAAGAGAAAATGCAGAAGATAAATTATTTGGAAAATTAGGTGAATTAAAAAAACTAAAGGCAGAAAAAGGGATTATCATAGCTATTGGTGGATGTATGATGCAAGAAAAGCATATAACAGAAAAAATCAAAAAAAGTTATCCTTTTGTAGATATACTATTTGGAACTCACACACTTCATAAATTTCCAGAAGATTTATATAAAAGTCTTTCTGAAAAAAGAAAATTAGAAGATATTATAGATATTGATGGAGAAATATATGAAGGTTTACCTATAAAGAGAGAGAGTAATATCAAAGCTTCTGTTACTATTATGAATGGATGTAATAATTTTTGTACATATTGTATAGTTCCTTATGTAAGGGGAAGAGAAAGAAGTAGAGAACCAAAAGAAATAATAAATGAGGTACAAGATTTAGCAAATAAAGGATATAAAGAAATAACATTACTAGGTCAAAATGTAAATTCATATGCTTATTCATTTTCAACATTATTAAGAGAAATAAATAAAATTGATGGAATAGAAAGAATCCGCTTCGTATCTCCACATCCAAAAGATTTTACAGATGATGTAATAGATGCTATAGCTGAATGTGATAAAGTTTGTAAATTAGTACATTTACCGCTTCAATCTGGAAATACAAAAGTATTAAAAGAAATGAACAGAAAGTATACTAAAGAACAATATCTTAATTTAGTAGAAAAAATGAAAAGTAAAATACCAAATTTAACATTGTCAACAGATATAATAGTTGGTTTTCCAGGAGAAACTGATATAGAATTTGAAGATACTTTAGATGTTGTAAATAAAGTTAAATTTGAACAAGTATATATGTTTATATATTCAAAAAGAGTTGGAACACCTGGATACAGTATGAAAAATCAAGTTCCAGAAGAAATAAAACATAAAAGATTTGATAAATTGAAACATTTAGTAGAAACTCAAATTGAAGAAAATAATAAAAAATATATTGGAACAATTCAAAAGGTATTAGTTGAAGGAAAAAGTAAAAACAATGAAAATATGTTATCAGGAAGAACTGATAGCAACAAAGTAGTCATATTTGAGGGACAAGAAAATTTAATTGGTAAAATTGTAAATTTAAATATAGTATCAGAACATATGTGGTACTTAAAAGGAGAAAAAAATGGAAACTAATGATAATGTAAAAGCATTGGCAAAATTGGGAGTTGATTCAAAAGATATAGCAAATGTTTATTTAGAAATTACAGAAGAAGGAAAAGATATTCCAAAAGATGTTTATATAAATAATTTAACAAAAACTTTAAAATTCTTTCAATCAAGAAATAGTGGTATTGAAAATAATACTGATGAAGCTATATATAAAGAAAATGTTTTAGACATGATAAAAAATAATCCTAAACTTGTAGGTTCAGATTTAAATAAAAATATAAAACCTTTATGTAGTAAACTTGATACATACTATTTTATGAAACCAGGGTATACAAATAAAGTGATAAAACAAAATCCTAAAATATTTAATATAAATAGTACTGATTTAGAAAAATATTCAACTATATTTTCAAATTTTGCAATTAAAGTAGATGGGCAAATTGTAAATTTGTTTGAATATATAATAAAAAAAGACAGTGATATTTTAACAAATGATGTTCAAAAGTTTTATGAAAAAATTATAGATTTGGAAACTATAAAAAAATCAAAACTTATAACTGAACAAGAGTTAAATAAAATTAGGGGGGAAATACTGTTATGAGTGAGTATTCAGATTTTGATACAGCTGTAGAAATAATGGCATATAAAATTTCAGATTGTGTTAAAAAAGTTGAACAAGATGAAACTTACAAAAAAGAGTTAGAACTGTTAAGAAAAGAAAGAGATAAAATGTATAGTGGAGATAAAGAAACAATACATAAAATCCTTGAAGTTTATGGTAAAGAAATAAAAGATATATATAAAAATATTTAGTCATCTGAAAGGGGTATATAAATGCAACAAAGTATAAGAGATAAATACAAACTTACAGAACAAGAAAATGAAAAAATTTATAATCAAATTGAACAAGAAGTTTTTGGTGAGGTTCCTACAAGTGAAAAACCAATTACAATTATTGTTGGTGGTCAATCTGGAGCAGGTAAAGGTGCAGTTATTTCATATTCAAAAAATGAATTGATAGAAAGTGGTAGAAATCCAATAATAATTACTACTGATGAATATAAACCATATCATCCAAAAGCAAAAGAAATTGCCAAAAAATATCCAACTGAATATGTAGAAATAATAGAACAATATGCAGGAAATTGGACAGGTAGAGTATTAAAAAAAGCAATTGATGATAAATATGATTTTATATTTGAAGGTACTTTAAAAAATGATAGAATTTTAAAAAGAATAAAAGAAATGCATGATAGAGGTTTTTCAATAAAAACAAGAGTTTTGGCTGTTCCTAAATTAGAAAGTCTGATATCTCTTCATGAAAGATATCAACAGCAAATAGATACAATAGGTTTAGGTAGGTTGATTTCAATAAAACAACATAATATGGCATATAATGGAATACCTTCAGTAATTGACCAAATTGAAAAATCTGGTCTTTGTGATGTTGAAGTTTTTATAAGAGGTGAAGAACTACATAAACCTAAAATGGTATATTCAAGTTGCGTAAAAAATAATTCTTATATAACTGCAAGACAAGCTTTAGAAGAATGTCGAAAAAACCAAGCATATAAAACAAGTAAATCTGCTAAACAAAGAATAGATACTTTAAAACAACAATTTATTAATAGGAATGCTTCAAAAGAAGAAATGGAACAATTAAATGAATTAGAAGAAGAATTTTTAAATTATATTAGATAGGAGTATATAATGGCAGAATATTCACCGATGATGCAAAAATATCTTGAAACAAAAGAAGAATATAAAGACTGCATTTTATTTTATCGTTTAGGCGATTTTTATGAAATGTTTTTTGATGATGCTATAACTGCATCAAGAGAATTAGAGCTTACATTAACAGGAAAAGATTGTGGTCAAGCAGAAAGAGCACCAATGTGTGGTGTTCCTTATCATGCTGCAGAAGTTTATGTTTCACGTTTAATCAATAAAGGTTATAAAGTAGCAATATGTGAACAACTAGAAGATCCTAAAACTAGTAAAGGTATAGTAAAAAGAGGTGTTATTAGAGTTGTTACACCTGGTACTTTAGTTGACAGTAATATGCTTGAAGAAAGAAAAAACAATTATATAATGTCAATTTTTAAAACAGGAATTTATTTTGGCATAAGTATTTGTGATATTTCTACAGGGGAGTTTTATTCAGCTGAAATTAGAGATAATAATAATTTTCCTATGCTATTAGATGAAATAGCAAGATATACTCCATCAGAATTAGTAATTAATTCTATGATGGCTGATTCGACAGATGAAATTTCTAAGATAAAGGAAAGGTTTGAAAATATTTATATAACAAAATTTAATGATAAATTTTTTTCAAATGAGGTAAATAATTTAAATCTTAGATTTAGTATAGTTGATAGTAATGGAAAGACAATTACAGAAATAGAAAAAAATACATTGTCTATTAGTTCAATAAATGCATTAATAGAATATATAGAACAAACTCAAAAAACAAGCTTAGATCATATCAATAAAATAACTGTATATCATCTCTCAAAATATATGGCTTTAGATATTAATGCAAGAAGAAACCTTGAAATTACTGAAAAAATGAGAGACAAATCTAAAAAAGGTACTTTACTTTGGGTATTAGACAAAACATCTACATCAATGGGTGGAAGGATGCTTAGACGTTGGCTTAATGATCCATTAGTTGATGTTTTAGAAATTAATGATAGACTAGAAGCGGTTAAAGAATTAAAAGATAATATGATGCTTAGAGGAGAAATTATAGAAAATTTAAAAAAAGTATATGATATTGAAAGACTATCAGGTAAAATGACCTATGGAAATTCTAATGCAAGAGATATGGTTACATTAAAAAATTCATTATATAAATTACCAGAAGTAAAAAAGATTTTAACAAATTGCAAATCAAAATTACTAAATACTCTGTTTAACAATTTAGATGAATTACAAGATATATACCAAATGATTGATAAATCTATTGTTGATGATCCACCTATGACAATTAAAGATGGTGGAATCATAAAAATGGGTTATGATGAAGAAATTGATAAATTAAAAACTGCACAAACAGAAGGGAAAAATTGGCTGGTAAAATTAGAAGCTGATGAAAAAGAAAAAACAGGAATAAAAAATTTAAAAATAGGATTTAATAAAGTTTTTGGCTATTATATTGAAGTTACTAAATCATTTTTAAAACAAGTTCCTGATAGATTTATAAGAAAACAAACATTAACAAATGCAGAAAGATATATAACAGAAGAATTAAAAGCATTAGAAAATCAAATTTTAGGAGCAGAAGAGAAAGTTATAAATTTAGAATATAATGCATTTGTAGAAATTAGAAATGAAATTGCAAAAAATATAAAAAGACTTCAAACAACAAGTGAAGTTATTTCCACATTAGATGTATTATGTTCATTTGCTACAGTGGCAGAAGATATGAATTATTGTATGCCAGAAGTAACTGAATCTGGTACAATAGATATACAAAATGGAAGACATCCTGTTATTGAAAAAATACTTGGAGAAGGTAGTTTTGTAGAAAATAATACATTTTTAGATGAAAGTGATAATAGATTAGCAATTATAACCGGACCTAATATGGCTGGAAAATCTACATATATGAGACAAGTTGCATTAATAACTCTAATGGCTCAAGTAGGAAGTTTTGTGCCTGCAGAAGCAGCAAAAATAGGAATAGTAGATAAAATATTTACTAGAGTTGGAGCATCAGATGACTTAAGTATGGGACAAAGTACTTTTATGGTAGAAATGATGGAAGTTGCGACTATTTTAAAAGAAGCAACAAAAAATAGCTTAGTAATATTAGATGAAATTGGTAGAGGAACTTCTACATATGATGGTTTATCTATAGCATGGGCTGTTGCAGAATTTATAGCTGATAAAGAAAAATGTGGAGCTAAAACATTATTTGCAACACATTATCATGAATTAATAGAGCTTGAGGAAAAACTCGAAGGAGTAAAGAATTACTCAATTGCTGTTAAAGAAAAAGGTGAAGATGTAATCTTTTTAAGAAAAATAATTAGAGGAGGAACAGATGAGAGTTATGGAATTCACGTTGCAAAACTTGCAGGTGTTCCAAAAGTTGTTACATCTAAAGCAAATGAAATATTACGTTCCTTAGAAAGAAAAAATATTTTAAATGGAAAAAAACAAGAAAAGAAAGATAAAAAACAAGTAGAGCGGACAATTTGATTTATATAATTATAAACTAGCAGAAGTAGCTCAAGAAATTGATAAAATTAACTTAAATGAATTAACACCAATAGATGCACTAAATACATTAGTTAGAATAAAGGAGAAGATGAAATAATGCACCCAATTAAACATTTTAAATTAATTACATATCATAGATGGTTAGTATTTAAATTATGTTGTAAAATAGGTGAACCTTGGAGAGGTTTTGCACATGATTTATCTAAATATTCACCAACTGAGTTCTGGGAAGGAGCAAAATATTATACAGGAAAACATTCTCCAATAAACGAGGCTAAAGCTGATAAAGGTTATTCTGAAGCTTGGCTACATCATAAAGGAAGAAATAAACACCATTCTGAATATTGGTATGATATGTCAGCACCAGAACCTACACCAATTATGCCATATAAATACGCGGCAGAAATGATTTGTGATAAACTAGCTGCAGGTATGTCTTATCTAGGAAAAGATTTTACAGATGAATACGAATTAGAATATTGGAAAGAAGAAAAAAGTAAGATGCATGTTAATCCACAAATGGAACAATTTGTTACAGAAGTATTAACTCAGGTTGCTGAAAATGGCATTGATAAAGCTCTAACTAAAAAGAATATAAAATCAATTTATAAAAAATATTGTGAATAAAGATATGCATACCTATTGACAAAAATCAAAAATCCTTGTATAATTTTATAGTGCTATATTTTTTAGTACAAATAATAAAGTTAAAATTGAAACAGATATATAATATATCTTTAAGCAAAGGGGGAATTAGAATGGCACAACCAAAAAGAAGATGGTCAAAAGCAAGAACACACTCAAAAAGATCAACATGGAAAAAAGAAACACCTAACTACACATCTTGTCCACATTGTCATGAACCAGTTTTACCACATAGAGTTTGTAAAAACTGTGGTTACTATGATGGAAAAGAAGTAGTAGCTAAAAAAGAAACTGAAACTGAATAAAATTCAAATATTTTCATAAACCATTGTAAAATGGTTTATTTTTTTGTGTCGTTTTTTGTATTAAATAAATATAATAAATTAAAGGAGGAAAGATAAATGTTTAAAAATTACAGAAAATGTTATTGCATGAACAATAATTGTAATAATTTAGAAAATGATGTCATTGAAAATCAATGTAGTGATATCATGTCTTATGATGATGATATAAATGACTGTGACTGCGGATTTGATGATGAATATAGTGTTTTTCCAAAAAATCCAATGCTTGCACAAAGTTATGTTCCTATTCAATATTTAGACAAAACATTTAAACCTGGTATTGGACTTAAAATGGGAACAATATTTCCAGAATTGGTGAGCCCTTATTTTCCTGGTCAAAGTATGAAAGAAATTGATTATATCAAAAAGACAAATAAAATAGGGGAGGGATGTAACAAATGTCAGTAGAAGAAACAAGAAGTAATGATTGTAAATGTGAGGAAGATAATACTGTTGATTGTGACTTAAGAAGAGAAATGGCAAATGAAATTAAGAGCCTAGATTTTGCGATTATAGAACTTGGTTTGTATCTAGATACACATCCTGAAGATCAAAAAGCTCTTTGCCTACACAGAAAATATTGTAAAAAAGTTAAAGAATTAAAAGACAAATATCAAAAAGTTTATGGGCCTCTTACAATTTTTTATCCTTGCAATAAGTGGAGATGGATTGAGATGCCTTGGCCATGGGAAAGGGGGAATTTTTAAATGTGGACTTATAATAAAATGTTAGAATATCCAATAAATATAAAAAACACAGACCCTCGTTTAGCTAAAGTTATTATTTCTCAATATGGAGGACCTGATGGTGAACTTGCTGCTTCACTTAGATATTTATCTCAAAGATTTGGTATGCCAGATCAAAAATCTAAGGCTATATTAAATGATATTGGAACAGAAGAATTAGCACACTTAGAAATGGTAGGAACTATAGTTCATCAATTAACAGATGGAGCTTCAATAGAAGAAATAGAAAATGCAGGTTTAGCTCCATATTATACTGATCATGGGGTAGATGTATATCCAGTATCTGCTGCAGGAGTACCATTTACAGCAGCATATATAGCAGCTAAAGGAGACCCAATAGCAAATTTACAAGAAGATTTAGCAGCAGAGCAAAAAGCAAGAGCGACTTATGAAAAATTAATTGATTTATGTAAAGATAATCCAGATGTATTAGATCCATTAAGATTTTTAAGACAAAGAGAAATTGTACACTTCCAGAGATTTGGAGAGGCATTAAGAGGTATTCAAGATAAATTAGCAGAAAAGAAGCTTTATATGAATGATATTAAACCATGTAATAATTAAAATTAGAAGCGGGAATTAATGTTCCCGTTTTTACTATTCTTTAAATTAAAAAATTTGTCTTTTTATTGCTATTTTAATTGTTATATGATATATTTAACTGGAATACAAAGTAATAAGGAAGATAAAAATGTTAAAACAATTAGAAAAACTTAATATAAAAGAGAGAGATGAAAAAGCAATTGTAAAATTCCAAACAAAGAAATGGAAAAAATACTTAATACATTGTATATTAATTTTAATATTGTTAATATTACTATCATTTTCTATGAAAAACTTTAATAATGCAGATGAAATATATTCATTTAATAATATAAAATATGTAAGTGTAACATTTTGTTTTTGGTTATGTGAATATCTTATTTTAAAGGGAATAACAAATAGAACAAAATTATCACTTGGAATTATACTCGGAGTTGAAACAATATTTGATTTAATGAACGGTGTTGTTAGAACTGTAAGAGGTTCTGCTATTACAATTTCAGATTTACTTGCAATAAAAACCGCATTAAGTGTTTCAAAAAATATAAATTTAAAGTTTAATACAAAATTTTATGTAGGTATATTATTTACTATTGTTATAATAGCAATTTTTATTATATTTAAAAATAAGTTTATAACAAAAGAGAGTAAATATAAAGGAAGATTAATAAAAATATTTATTGGATTATTATTTATATTTATTTTTTCACAAACTAATATTTACAAAAGTTATTCCTTATGGGATATAAATGAAAGTTATAGAACAATGGGAAGTCAACTTACAATATTTAGAATGTTGCATAATATTAAAGTTGAAAAATCAAAAGATTATAATAAGGAAGAGCTTAAAAGTATATTAGAAGATTACCAAAAAAATTATGCAATACAAACATCATCTTTAAATATTAGTCAAGAAGATAAACCAAATATTATTGTTATAGTTAATGAATCATTTTGTGATTATTATAATTTATACAAAGATGGATATGCAGATCCTATAGAATATTTTACAAAACTTTCTAAAGAAGAAAATGTAATAAGTGGTACAATGTATTCAAGTACATTTGGTGGACAAACTTCAAATGTAGAATATGAATTTTTAACGCAAAATTCAATAAGAATTCTACCAATAGGCTCTTATGTTTTTCAACAATATATTACTTCACCTATAAAATCATCTTTAGTACAAAATTTAAAATCACAAGGTTATAAAACATCTGCAATACATCCTTGGGAAAATTTTGCCTATTCAAGAAATAAAGTATATCAATTTTTGGGTTTTGATAAAATTAAATTTAAGAATGACATTGAAGGTTTAGAAAATAATTTTAATAATGACTTTTATACAGATAAAAGTACATACAAAGAAATGTTGAGACAAATAGATGAAAAAGATGAGAATGAAAAAGTATTTGAATATGTATTAACTGTCCAAAATCATACTGGATATAACAATCCAGATCCTAACCAAATAATTTATAATGATGACAATATTAAAAATGTTTATATGCAACTAATTCATGAATCATCAGAAGCTTTAAGGGATGTTATAGATGAATTAAAACAAAAAGATGAAAAATATATATTATTATTTTTCGGAGATCATCAACCAAATTTAGATGGGCAAAATAATTTTGAGGAAAGAGAAATAAATCATTATGAAATACCGTTTTTAATTTGGGCAAATTATGACATTCAAGAACAACATAATATAAAAACAAGTACGATTTTTCTACAAAACTTTCTTCTAAAGGCTGCTGGAGTAAAATACAGTGCAATGAACAGTTATATGGAAAATCTTCAAAATTATTATCCAGTAATAACAAAAAGATTTTATATGGACACTGAAGGAAAAGTTTTTCAAGAAGAAAATGATGATGCACCAGAAATAAAAGAATATGAAAAAATGGATTATTATAGAATATTTGATAATAAATAAAAAACAAAGGAGAATGTAAATATGAGTAAGGGAAAAAGAATATCAAAAAATGAAATTGAAAAGAAGAAAAAAATAATTACAAAAATATTTTTCACAATTTTAGCATTAATAATAATTTTTATAATTGCTATGTTTTTAAATAATGTGTTAGTTTTAGATAAAAATAAAAAAATAAATTTAGTTATAAATAATAATAATGTTACTTCAAATTTAAAAAATGATATTTTAATAGAAGATGATATTATATATTTATCAAAATCAGATATAGCAAATTTTTTCGATAAATATATTTATGAAGAAAAAGATACAAATCAAATTATAACAACATATGAAAAGAAAATTGCAGCTATTGGATTTGATGATAATGTAGTTAATATAAATGGTTCAAATAAGAATATTCATGCACATGCAATAAAAAAAGATAATAATGTTTATTTACCTATATCTGAAATTAGTGATGTTTTTAATGTTGAAATTACAAATAATGAAAAGTCAAAAGTAATTACAATGGATTCCCTTGATAGAGAACAAAAGAAAGCAATAGTGAAATCAAATATATCTGTTAAATCTTCTAAAAAATTTATGGCAAAAACTATAGATAAAATTAAAAAAGGAGATACTGTAATTGTTATATCTTCAGATGATAAAGGTAATACAAAAATAAGAACTGAAAATGGAAAATTAGGATATATAAAAACAAAGAAATTAGAAAACGAATTTACTGTTAGAGAAAATATGGAAGAAGAAAAACAAATTTCTGAAAAAATAAATTTAACTTGGGATTATTTCTCACAATATGGTTCTGCACCTGATAGAACTGGGACTAAAATTGATGGTGTAAATGTTGTTTCACCTGCGTTTTTCTATCTTGATGATGATGGTAATTTAGAAGAAAATATTGGAACTAGTGGACAAGCTTATATAAATTGGGCGCATGATAATAATTATAAAGTATGGGCTATTGTATCAAACGCAGAAGCAGCTACAAAGAGTTTAGCTATAACTTCTAATATAATGAATAGTTATGAAAAAAGACAGAATTTTATTGAAAGCATTATAAATAAGTGTGTTAAATATAAATTAGATGGTGTTAATATAGATTTTGAAAATATGAAACAAGAAGATAAAGATATGTTTTCTAGATTTATAATAGAATTAACTCCAAGACTAAAAGAAATAGGCTTAGTAACTTCAGTTGATGTTACTGCTCCTGATGGTGGTGAAACATGGTCTTTATGTTTTGACAGAAATGTTATAGGCAATGTAGCAGATTATATAATGTTTATGGCTTATGATGAATTTGGAGTTTATAGTAAAGAACCTGGAACAAATGCTGGATACAATTGGGTTAAATTAAATTTAAATAAATTTTTACAAACAGAAGAAATTAAATCTGAAAAAATTGTTCTTGCTATACCTTTTTATACAAGAGTTTGGACAACAGATAATAGTGGAAAAGTAAGTAGTACTACAGTTAGTATGAAAAATACAGAAAATGTTATCCCTAGTGGGATAGAAAAAAAATGGGATAATGATTTAAAACAAAATTATGTAGAATATACAAAAGATGGTAATAAAAAACAAATATGGATAGAAGATATTGATTCTTTAAAAGCTAAAATATCATTGGTAAAAGAAAATAATCTAGCAGGAATTGGATCATGGCAAAAAGATATGGAAACAGATGATGTATGGGAAATGCTAAAAATGGAGTTAGGATTATAAAAATTACTTAAAACAGCTTGACATTAGCGCTTTTGGCATATATAATACAAAAAAGGACATTTGGAGGTAATTTGACACATGTTAAATAATAAAGTATATTTTACTACAAACAAATATAAAGATTTAAAAGATGAAGAAGTAATAATAAAAATTAAACAAGGTGATCAAGAAGCATTGGCTTATTTACTAGATAAATATAAAAATTTAGTAAATGTAAAAGCAAGCAAATACTTTATTGTTGGTGCAGAAAAAGATGATATTTTTCAGGAAGGAATGATAGGGTTATTTAGAGCTATAAAAGATTATGATTCTAAAAAACAAAGTTCCTTTAAATCATTTGCAAATATATGTGTTGAAAGACAACTAATTACAGCTGTAAAAAGTTCAAATAGACAAAAGCATATGCCACTTAATACTTATTTATCGTTAAACAATTCAGCTTACAATAATAATGATGATGAAAGTGCTGAATTAATTGATACATTTAATAGTAAAACGATAGAAGATCCATTAGAAACTATTATGAAACAAGAATATTATAATGAAGTACAAACAGCTGTAAATAAAAATTTAAGTAAATTTGAAAAACAAGTTTTAGATAGATTTTTGACAGGGGAAAGTTATATAAAAATTGCAGAAAAACTAAATTCTCCTGTAAAATCAGTTGATAATGCTATTCAAAGAATTAGAAAAAAAGCGATAAAAAATATGTTTGAATAAAAAATGTTTATGAAATATTATTGGGGCTTCCAACGGGAATTGAACCCGTGACCTCTACCTTACCAAGGTAGCACTCTACCAACTGAGCTATGGAAGCATACTTAAACATTATACAGTAATACCTAAAAAAAGTAAACAATTTCTATTGACTTTTTTTAAAAAAAATTATACAATATTTACATAAGATAAATGCGAGTAAGAGAAAAGTAAAATAGCAATTACTTAAAAGAGAAGATTAGTCATAGGCTGGAAGCTAATCATAAGAAAAACTATTTGAAAACTACCTCTTCAAAGCTCCTAGTGAATAAGCTAGGCGTGTAAGATACGTTATAGTCAGTTAATTAAGTAAAATATAGGATGGAACCGTGTAAATAGCACTCCTATGGATAAATAGAATGTCCATGGGAGTTTTTTGATGGACATGAAGGAGGTTTTTTTATGATTAAAGTAAGCTTGAAAGATGATTCAATTTTAGAAGTAGAAGAAGGTACTTCTGTTATTGAAGTTGCAAAAAAAATAAGTGAAGGTTTAGCAAGAGCAACAACCTGTGGTGAGGTTAATGGTAAAATTGTTGATTTAAGACATGAATTAAAAGAAGACTGTAATTTAGTTATCCATACATTTAAAAATGATGATTTAGAAGGAAAAAAAGCATATTGGCATACAACTTCACATATTATGGCACAAGCTGTTCAAAGATTATTTCCAGATGTCAAATTTGCAATTGGACCTGCCATAGAAGAAGGTTTTTATTATGATTTTGATGTGGAAAAACCTTTTACAGACGAAGATAAAGAAAATATTGAGCAAGAAATGAAGAAAATAATAAAAGAAAATATAGAAATAGAAAGATTTTCTTTACCAAGAAATGAAGCATTAGATTTAATGAAAAATCAACCTTATAAAAAAGAGCTAATTGAAGAATTACCAGAAGGAGAAGAAATTAGTTTTTATAAACAAGGTGATTTTACAGATTTATGTGCTGGACCACATCTAGAAAGTACAGGAAAAGTAAAAATAGTTAAAATATTATCATCTTCTGGTGCATATTGGAGAGGTAGCGAAAAAAATAAAATGTTACAAAGGATTTATGCTATATCTTTTCCAAAAGCAAGCGAGTTAGAAGAATATCTTCAAAAATTAGAAGATGCAAAACAAAGAGACCATAGAAAAATCGGAAAAGACTTAAAATTGTTTATGACACACAAATTAGTAGGTTCAGGTCTACCAATGTATTTACCTGATGGAGCTACAATTAGAAGAATTTTAGAAAGATATATTCAAGATAAAGAATTGCAATTAGGATATAGCCATGTTTATACACCAAGTTTAGCAACAACAGATTTATATAAAACAAGTGGTCACTGGGATCACTATAAAGATGATATGTTTCCAATAATGCAAATGGATAATGAGGAATTAGTTTTAAGACCAATGAATTGCCCACATCATATGTTAATATACAAAAATGAATTAAGATCATATAGAGATTTGCCAATCAAAATAGGAGAATTAGCTCATGATTTTAGATATGAAAATAGTGGAGCTGTTTGTGGACTTGAAAGAGTTAGACAAATGTGTCAAAATGATGCACATCTATTTGTTAGACCAGATCAAATAAAAGAAGAAGTAGGAAAAGTTATAAATTTAATTTTTGAAGTTTATATGAAAGATTTTGGATTTGATAGAGATAGATTTGCATTTAGATTATCTTTAAGAGATAAAAATAACAAAGATAAATATATAGATAATGATGAAATGTGGAATACTGCTGAGAGTCAATTAAGAGATATATTAAAAGAATTAAATATTGATTTTTATGAAGCTGAAGGAGAAGCAGCATTTTATGGTCCTAAAATAGATATTCAAATAAAAACAGCATTAGGACATGATGTAACCATTCCAACATGTCAACTTGACTTTGCTTTACCAGAAAGATTTGACTTAAACTATATAGGAGAAGATGGAGATTCTCATAGACCTGTTGTAATTCATAGAGCAATTTTAGGTTCATCAGATAGATTTATATCATTCTTATTAGAAGAAACAAAAGGAATATTACCACTATGGATATCACCAAAACAAGTAAGAATATTGCCTATAACGAATAAACAACATGAATATTGTTTCAAAATCAAAGATGAATTATTAAAAGAAGGTATAAGAGTAGAAGTAGATAGCAGAAATGAAAAAATTGGTTATAAAATTCGTGAAGCAGAATTATCTAAAATACCTTATATGCTTATTGTAGGACAAAAAGAAGAGAATAACAATTCTGTTTCAATTCGCTCATTTAAAGAAGGAGATTTAGGAATATCTGAAATAGAAGAGTTTAAAAATAAAATAATAAGTGAAATAAAAAATAAAAAATAAAGACACTGGAGGTAAAAGATGAAATTAGGAATAGTTGGCCTTCCAAATGTAGGGAAGAGCACAATGTTTAATAGTATAACAAAAGCAGGTGCAGAATGTGCAAATTATCCATTTTGTACAATAGAACCAAATGTTGGTGTTGTTCCTGTACCAGATGAAAGATTAGATAAATTAACTGAAATGTATCATCCTCAAAAAACAACACATGCTATTGTTGAATTTGTTGATATAGCAGGACTTGTTAAAGGTGCTAGCAAAGGAGAAGGTCTAGGAAATAAATTTTTATCTAATATTCGAGAAACAGATGCAATAGTTGAAGTTGTAAGATGTTTTAATGATGATAATATTGTTCATGTTGATGGAAGTATTAATCCAATAAGAGATATTGAAACAATTAATTTAGAATTGATTTTTTCTGATATAGAAACAGTAAATAAAAGATTAGAAAAGGCTAGAAAAAATTTAAAAGCTGATAAAAAATTTCAAGAAGAAATTAACTTATTAGAAAAAATCAAAGATAATTTGGAAAATGGTATTTCCGCAAGAGCAATTAATTTTAATGAAGATGAACAAGTTTTAGTTAAAGATATGTTTTTACTTACTGTAAAGCCAATTTTGTATATTGCAAATATCTCTGAAAACCAAATTGAAAATGCAGAAAATGATGCAATGGTTTTACAAGTAAAAGAGTATGCAAAAAAAGAGGGAGCAGAGGTTGTTCCTTTATGTGCTAAAATTGAAGAAGAATTATCAGGCTTAGATGATAAAGATAAAGACGAGATGCTAGAAGCTCTTGGACTTTCTGAATCAGGCTTAGATAAAGTAATTAAAAAAAGTTATGATTTGCTAGGACTAATGTCATTTTTAACTGCAGGAGAACCGGAAGTTAGAGCTTGGACAATAAAAAAAGGAACTAAGGCGCCAGAAGCAGCAGGTAAAATCCACTCAGATATTCAAAGAGGATTTATTAAAGCAGAAGTAGTTTCTTATTCAGATTTAATTAGAGAAGGTTCTATGGTATCAGCAAGAGAAAAAGGGCTAATACGTTCAGAAGGAAAAGAATACATTATGCAAGATGGGGATATTGTTTTATTCAAATTTAACGTTTAACACTTTTTGTTATATTATTGTAACTAAATTGTAATATAAAAAAACAAAAAAACTATTGACTAAATATAATTTTAAGTATAAAATTTAAATAGATTCACAAAAGAAATCATTTCTTTTTATATAAATTTCTACATTTTGCTTGAAATATAAAAAATTATGTGGTATAATAAAGTGTGAATGTAAGAATAATAAAAATAAGAAAGTAGAGGAGAGATTTAAAAATGAAAAACAAATTAATGAAAATAGTTTCAATCTTAATAGTAAGTGTTATGGTAGTATTATATTCTACATCAGTTTTCGCAGCTGATAATAATTCATTTGATGATATAACAGATGTTTTAACAAAAAATAATACATCAAACAATGCAAGTAACAATACAAATACTAATTCAAACACAAATACAAATACAAACACAAATACTAATGTAAATACTAACACAAATCTAAATACTAATACAAAAAATAATTCAAGTGTTTATAATAATACTGATTTACCAAAAACAGGTATAGAAGATTCTATTCCTATAGCAATGTTAGTTGTTGTATTTGGAATTTCAGCAGTATATGCTTATAAAAAAATAAATGAATATGATAATATTTAATTTAAAAAACAAAAACCTAATATAAAGGGTTTTTGTTTTTTTATTGTTTTGCTTTAAGAATAACTCTATTTTTATTAAAATTATTACATGTAACTAATGTTAATTCTTTGTTATATTTATTGAAATTAAAAATAGGGGAGAGATTTGATTTATTTACTTCATAAATATCAAAAACTTTATAAACATATTTATTATTTAAATTATCAAAAATAAAAATTTCATCATTTAAATTTAAATTATGGATATTACTAAAAAACATAGAATTATTATAATTATGACCTGCTATACATATATTTCCATTGTTTTTTGGTGTACTTCCATAAAATTTACATGGTGAAATTTTTAAGTTTTCATCTGTTAAATAAGAAAAAATTGGATAACTAATATTAATTTTTGGAATTTCAATAATACCAAAAATATTATTATCATTTTTTATTACAATATCATTAGAATTTTGTGCATATAATTTATATATATTATAATCACCAATGATTTCTAAAGATATTTGTTCTTTTTTCTTTAATAAATAAAAATAATTGAACAAAATACATATTAAAAATATCATTATAGTTAATGAAATTAACAATTGTATTTTAAAAATATATTTATATGAATTATTTTTTATTTTTGTAACTAATATTTGATTCATATATTTATTGTATACAAAAAAATATATATTATTATATAAAAAATTTCTAAAAATAGAATTCTTTTGCTGTTTTTTTATATAAACCAGGATTTACTTCAAATCTTATTTCAAAACACTTAAAATCTGAAACTTCATTTTCCTCTAAACAATCCAAATAAATGTCTAATTCATCTATATTCCTACACGCTGCAATAATTATAGGATTTAAATTATATTTAAACATTAATTCAGTAGCTAAATCAAATGCTTTAATAATGGAAGTTTTTTCTTTATGTAACATTAAATTAAATGTTTCTCTAAATCTTGAAAAAGATGCATTTTGAAATTTATTTAAAGGTACAATAAATAATTTTTCAATAACATCTTGTATTGAACTATATTCACCTTCAGAATTTTTATAAATTTTTTCAACATTTTCAAATTTATAGGGAAGATAAGCCTTTTGTTCTTTCTCAGATATAATAAGAATATTATGATCCATTTTTATTTCCTCCTAACATATTTATATATTTATATTATATCTTGAAATCTCTATAAAGTAAATCATTTAAAATATTACATTTTAATTACAAATAAATATATTCTTGTATAAAATTAAATGATATGATATATTAATAGTACAAAAGAAAAAGAGGGAGAAGTAAGTGTATACTATAAGTAAATTTAATAGATCTGGTAGGAATATGTTTATAATTCAAAAAGTAATAAGCATTATAGTTTGTATTATTATTATTCCTTTAACAATTTTTAATTTTATATTAGTTATAAAAAAATATAATGATCCAAATAAAACTCCAAATATTATGGGTTTTAAAAGCTTTGTAATTGTTTCTGAAAGCATGGAACCAACAATAATGACAGGAGATGCAATTTTAGTAAAAAATGTTCAACAAAATGATTTAAATATTGGAGATATAATTTCCTTTAATACAGATGGAATTATCAATACACATAGAATTACGCAAATAATTCAAGAGGAAGATGGGTTGAAATATAAAACTAAAGGTGACAACAATAAAAATGAAGATTTAGAAAAAATTTCATTTGATCAAATAGAAGGAAAATATATATTAAAAATTAAAAAGTTTGGAAATATTGTTAATATACTAAAAAACAAATTTACATTAATATTGTTATTAATACTACTAGTAATAATTTCATTTTTTCAAGTTAGAATTTCAAAAAGAAAACTCCTAAGAAAAGAAAAAAGATACAACTATAATAAAAAGACATTTTTAGACTAATTTTCATATTATAATATATAAATTGTAATATGAAAGGAGGATATGATTAAATTTGGAATTAAATGGGGTAAAAATTGGTTTTATACTTACTGGTTCTTTTAGTTCTATTAAAAATATAATACCTAAAATAAAACAATTAGTTATAAAAGAACATGCAACAATTTTTCCAATTATGTCTTTTAATTGTTATAAACTCAATACTAGATATGGTAAATCAAAAGATTTTATAAAAGAAATTGAAGAAATTACAGGAAAAAAAATTATTCATACAATTCAAAAAGCTGAATTTATCGGTAGAAAAAATTTAACTGATATTATGATTATATCACCATGTTCACGGAAATACTATAGCAAAATTAGCTTGTAATATTATAGATACCCCAGCTCTTATGGCTGCAATATCTCATTTAAGAAATAATAAACCTTTAGTTATAGCACCTGCCACTATAAATGGATTAAGCCGGAAATGCTGAAAATATAGGAAAATTATTAAATACAAACAATTACTATTTTGTACCATTTAGACAAGGTAATCCAATTACAAAGCCACGTTCTATTACATTTGATGCAGAATATATTATAAGAACGATTAAATTTGCCTTAGATGGAGAACAAATTAGCCCAATTTTATTATAAATTGGGCATTTTTTATATGTTTGCTAATGGATTTCTTTCTACAGCACTTCTTACTTGTTCATTATTAACATGTGTATATATTTCTGTAGTAGATATACTTTCATGTCCTAGAAGTTCTTGTAAAGCACGAATATCAACTTCTCCATATTGATACATAAGTGTAGCTGCAGTATGTCTTAATTTATGAACAGAATATTTTCTTGAATCTAATCCAGCTTTTGTTAATTCTTTATCTACAATATATTGAACTGTTCTATTACTAATTCTTTCTTTTCTTTCAGATAAAAATAGTGCATTATCCGAATTTTTCTTGTCTTTTTTTGCATTTATTTTACCACGAACTTCTAAATATTCATTAATAGCTTTCATACATGCATTATTTAAATAAATTGTTCTTTCCTTATTACCTTTACCAACAACATTTAATTTATATTCTTCAAAATCAATATCTTTTATATTTATACTAACTAATTCTGATAAACGCATTCCACAATTCAAAAATAGAGTAGTAATAGCATAATCTCTTTCATAATTTCTATTATCTTCATCAGATGCAGCTTCTAAAAGTTTTCTGCTATCATCTAGAGATAAATATTTAGGTAATCTTTTATCTTTTTTAGGCGTTCTTAAGTTTATAGCAGGGTTATTTTTTAATTTAAAACCATCACTAGCATCTTGACATAAATAATTAAAAAATATTCTTATTGTAGAAATTTTTCTGGCTCTTGTAGCAGATTTACTATTAAAGTTTGAAGTTAAATATCCAAGAAATGCATGTATATCATCAATTTTAATTTTTTTAACTGTTTCAATTGTCAAGTCATTTATATTAATTTGACTAAATTCAGTTTCATTTGTCATATTAAAATGAATTTTAATAAATTTAAAAAACATATTTAAATCATAGTTATATTCTTTTATACTATTAGGCGATTTATTTAAAATAGTAGTTGAATAATCTAAAAAGGCATTTATAAAATTAGGGTTTTCCGTTCTATTTATCATATGTATCACACTCCGTTATTATCAATTCAAAATGATTATATATCAAAAAAAAGTTTTGTGCAATGTTTGGGTTTAAATTTTCATATATTTATGTTATAATTCATTAAAACATTTTTTTAGAAAGAATGTGATATTATGAATAAACACAAATTCAAAGATGATGAACTTCCAAAGGCTGTTAGAGATATGCAAAAAAAAGCTGATGAAATAAATAAACAAGAAAATATTTCAAAAAGAGATAAAAAAGTTTTGAAAAAATTAAATAAAAATATTAAAAGAATTAAAAGAAAACATAAATTACTATTTTTTATATTTTTTTGTATATTTATAATCATTCTATTTTTTGGCATTAAAATAGGAATAAATACATATAGATGGAAAATATTAGCTAAGGATATGTCATTAAACCAAAATTCAATAGTAGTAGACACAGATGGAGAAACAATTGCAAAACTAGGTAGTGAAAAGAAAAAACAAACTATAGATTATGATAAAATTCCACAGAATCTAAAAAATGCATATATTGCAATTGAAGATGAAAGATTTTATAAACATCATGGCGTAGATATTAAAAGAACAGCTGCCGCAATCGGTTCTTATATAATTCATTTTGGGTCATCTTCTTATGGTGGAAGTACAATAACACAACAATTAGTTAAAAATATTACTGGGGATAATACAGATAGTATTAAAAGAAAAATAAATGAGTGGTGGAAAGCATGGAATATGGAAACTTGTCTTTCAAAAGATGAAATATTAGATACATATTTAAATTCTATATATGTTGGACCTAGTATATATGGGGTCGAAGCAGGATCACAATATTATTTTAGCAAATCAGCTCAAAACCTTACATTAGAAGAATGTGCCTTTTTAGCAGGAATTAATAATTCACCAAATTCTTATAATCCATTTTCTTCAGATAATAGTGAAAAAATAAATAAACGAACTAAAATTGTTTTATATAAGATGAAAGAATTAAACTATATAAATGAAAGTGATTATAATTTAGCAATACAAAATGTAGAAAAAGGATTAATATTTAAGAAAGGTGAAATTAATTCTGATAATGGTGTATATTCTTACCATACTGATGCATTAATTACAGAAATTACAGAAGATATCTGTAATAAATATAATATTTCTGAAATATTTGCTACTAACTATATAAATATGGCTGGTTTAACGATTTATAGCAATCAAAATACAGCAATTCAAAAGCAAACAGAAAATGAGTTTGAAAAAACAAAATATAAATTATATTCTAAAAATGGAAAAGATACATCTCAAGCTGCAATGGTAATAATAGACCATCAAACAGGATATATCGTAGCATGTATGGGAGGTTTAGGAGAAAAAACAAAAGCTCGTTCATTTAACCGTGCAACACAAAGTATAAGGCAAACAGGTTCAGCAATTAAGCCAATTGCAGTACTTGCACCTGCAATTGATAAAAAAATAATTACCGCAGCAACAATTTTGGATGATTCAGAGCAAGATTTTGAAAATAATTATCATCCAACAGACTATAGCAAAAGTCTAGGAAAAATAACTGTAAGAAGAGCTGTTGAATCTTCTCAAAATATTCCTTTTGTTGAAATAATGGAAAAATTAACACCTAAATCTTCTATAAAATATCTAGAAAAAATGGGAGTGACAACATTAACTGAAAAAGATAATAGTTTACCATTATCACTTGGTGGACTAGAAAAAGGAATCAGTCCTATTCAAATGGCTGGAGCATATGCAACGATTGCAAATGATGGTAAATATATTGAACCTACATTTTACAATAAAATAGTAAGAAAAAATAACAAAATCTTAGTAAAATCAAATCAAAAAAGTAAAAAAGTTTTTTCAAAAGAAGTCGCATATATATTGAAAGAAATATTAACTCAACCTGTTTTAGGTCAAAATGGAACAGCAACTTATTGTAAAATCTCTGGAGTAGATGTAGCAGCAAAAACTGGTACTACAGATGAAAATTATGATAGATGGCTTTGTGGATTTACACCATATTATACTGCAGTTACTTGGTATGGATTTGATATAAATGAAAGTATAAATTTTAATCAAAGAAACCCTGCTGGCCTTATTTGGGCAAATGTAATGTCAAGAATACATACTGGTTTGAAAAGTGCAAAATTTAATAAACCATCTGCAATTACTGAATGTAAAATATGTGCTGAAACAGGAGAGAGGGCAAGAGAGGGGTGTAGTAATACATATACCGAATATTTCCTATGGTTTACTAGTCCTGATCTATGTAGCAGACATACAGGTGGAGAATATAGAGAAAGCCAAAATAATACTTCAATAAAAGATAATGTGACTGAAATTATTAAAGGAATTACTGATGATATTGATGCTACTGAACCACAAAGAACTGATAATATAACTTCAAATAATATTACTGAAAATACTAATTCAACAAATAATACTAATGAAAATACAACAAACACAAATACAAGTACTAATACTAATAGCACAAATGATAATAAAAGGAACACAACTACTGATAATAGTAGTTTAAATACAAATTCTTCAACTAATGTTGTAAATAATACATCTGATGCAATAAATAATTCTAATAATACAAATATAATTTCAAATTCTGTTGAAACAAATGAATCAAGATAATAATGTTACAGATATAATTTGATTGATTTTGATGCACAATATAACAATCGAAAATAACAGAAGGAAGTAGGGAGAGATGAATTAAAAGTCATACGAAAAATGTGAAATCTATCACAAAAGTCGTTTGACTTTTGTGATTTTTGATGATGTAATTTAAGTATGATATATTACATAAAAACAGGAGTGATGTTTAATGTATAGAAATCAAATTGAAAAACTTATAGAATGGAAAAATAATAAAAATAAAAAACCTTTAATTATTAGAGGGGCAAGACAAGTTGGAAAAACATGGCTTATGAAAGAATTTGGCGAAAAATATTATAAAAATTTTGCATATATAAA
>CAMNPT010000008.1 GCA_946548575.1 uncultured Clostridium sp.
TCTAATTTTCACTCTAATCAATCATAAAGAAAAAAATAAGGACACATACCCTAGCCAAAAAAGCTAAGGAGTGTCCCTTAATCCCTAAAAGAGGGAAGGAAAGAACGTCCCCAAATCCCTCTTAAAATATGAAAAATAGAGAATAGTTAAAATATAAAGAGAATGAAAGAGAATATATAAATAAAACTTTACATATCCAACAAATTAGATACTTGACTTCTTTTAACTCATAATGATAAATTTACGCATGAGGAGAGTGATAAAAATGAATACAATTGATTCAAAAATAGACTATAAAATTATAGGTCAAAGAATAAGAGATGAAAGAAAAGCAAAAAATTGGTCACAAGCAAAATTATCAGAAATTTTAGATGTTTCAATTGAGTATATTAGTAGGGTTGAAAGAGGAGCTTCAAAAATTAATTTAAAAAGATTAGCAGATGTTTCTTTAGCATTAAATGTACCTATTGAAAAACTAATTACTGGAACTAGTACAGAGTCAAAAATTTATTTAAACAAGGAGTTTGAAGAAATTTTGTCAGATTGTACTCCTGATAAACAACAATTAATTTATAATATTGCAAAAATTGTTAAAAATATAAATTTTAAGTAGAAAAATGATGGTTGTTTGCTTTACAAAAAAATAAAAATAGTATAAACTACATAAAGGTGATAATAAATGTATTTAAAAAGATTAGAATTACAAGGGTTTAAATCATTTGCAGATAAAACTGTTTTGGAGTTTATGCCTGGAATAACAAGCGTAATTGGTCCAAATGGATCAGGTAAAAGCAATATATCAGATAGTATAAGATGGGTACTTCGGAGAGCAAAGTATGAAAGAATTAAGAGGAGCTAAATCTTTAGATTTAATTTTTGCTGGAACACAAAATAGAAAATCATTGGGTTTTGCTGAAGCATCTTTAATATTTGATAATTCTGATGGTGCACTTCCAATTGAATATACAGAAGTTACAGTTACTAGAAAAATTTATAGAAGTGGTGAAACAGGTTATTTTATAAATAAGGTGCCTTGTAGACTTAAAGATATTTTTGAATTATTCATGGATACAGGTATTGGTAAAGATGGATATTCTATTATAGGACAAGGGAGAATTGATGCTATATTAAGTAATAAATCTGAAGATAGAAGAAATATTTTTGAAGAGGCAGCAGGTATTGTAAAATATAGAACAAGAAGGGAAGAATCAGAAAAGAAATTAGAAAGAACGAAGTTAAATTTAATTAGAATTAATGATATATTATCTGAAATAGAAACAAATATTGAGCCTTTAAAAAGTCAGTCTGAAAAAGCAAAGAAATATTTAAATATAAGAGAAGAATTGAAAAGTATTGAGATTGGTTTATTTATATATAATATTGAAAAGTACAAAAAAGATTTAGAAGATATTGTAAAAGATGAAGAGGTTTATCTTAATCAATGTAATGATGAAGAAGGAAATTTAGAAAGATTCAAACAATTAAAAGAAGAATTAAAATTTGAGATTGATAAAATAACATCAGATATTGAAAATATGTCTAATATTGGATTTGAAAGTCAAAAAGAAATTGAAATGTTAAATTCAGATATAAATGTTGCAAATACAAGGATTGCAAATAATGAAGAAAATAGACAAAGATATGAAAAAGAAATAGAAGAGTCACAAAAAAAGCTAGAAGAATTAAAAAATGAAATAGAACAAAAACAAGAAAAAAGAGAAAATTTGAAACAAAATAAAGAGAAATTTGAAAAAGAGTTACATGAAAAACAAGAAGAATTAGCAAAAATTACTGAAAAATTATCAGTAAAAGAGTTAGAAATTGAGTCTCATAAGGCAAAGGTAGAAGAAAATACAGATAAAAAATATGAATTGCAATCAGATATACATACACAAGTTATTAATCACGAAAATTTTGAAAAAAGACAAAAACAAATAAAAAATGAAATCAGTGTAAATATATCTGAATTAGATAGTACAAGACTTGAAAAAGAAGATATAGCAAAAGAATTTTATGAAATAGATAATAAAAGAAATAAAATAGTAAAAGATATGCAAAATATTAGTAAGAAAAAAGAAGAAGCAGAATTAAAAATAAAAAAATATGAAACAAATATTAATGTATATCAAAGTGATATGAGAATAAAAGAATCAAAATTAAAATTTTTAATAGAAACAGAAAAAGAAAAAGAAGGTTATATAAAAAGTGTAAAATCATTATTAAAAGATTGTGAAAATATAAAAGAGCTTGGAAAAGGGATGAATGGTGTTTTAGCTAATATTATAGAGGTTCCTGAGGAATATCAAACAGCTATTGAAATGTGCTTAGGTGCAAGTTTGCAAAATATAGTAACAGAAACAGAAGATGATGCAAAAAGATTAGTTGAGCATTTAAGAAAAAACAATTTAGGTAGAGCTTCATTTTTACCATTGACAGCTGTAAAAGGAAAAAAATTAAGTGGAGTTAAGGGAAATAATAATGGTGTGATTGGAATTGCATCAGATTTAATCAAATATGATAAAAAATATGAACAAATAATATTGAATTTACTTGGAAGAACTGTAATTGTTGATAATATGGAGAATGCCATAAAAGTTTCAAAAAATAATGGTTATACGTTTAGAATAATAACTGTAGAAGGTGATATTATAAATCCTTCTGGTTCAATCACAGGAGGTTCAGTAGCTAAAAAAACTGTGAATATTTTAGGTAGAGAAAAAGAAATTGAAAAATTGAAAATAGAAATTCAAAATATAAATGATAAAATTGAAAAAATCGAAAAAGAAAAACAACAATATGAAAATTCAATAGAGGGAATTTTAGAGAGTGCTTCTAGTTTGGAAAAAGAACTTCAAGAAATTGATATTACATATGCAACTAAAAAACAAAAATTAGAATCAATTGAAGAAAATATAGGAAAATTAGAAAAACGATTAAAAAGCTTAAAAGAAGAAAATGTACAATTGGAAGAAAATAAAAAGCAAGCAATATTGAATAAAGAAAGCATAGAAGAACAAATTAAAATTTTAGAGGATGAAACAGAAAAGTTAAGTAAAATTATAAAAGAATTTGCAGATGTAAATAAAGATAATCAAAAATATGTAGATGATTTGAATTTTGATATTACAAATCTAAAAATATCTGTTTCATCATTTGATGAAAGTGAAAGTTCAATTGAAGAAATTCAGGAAAGAATAAATGCTGAAATTGAAACAACAGATTTGAGTATAAAAAATAAACAAACACAAATAGAGCAAATTAAACATGATAACTTAGAATTAGAAAGCACAATAGAAGAAATAAATGAAAAAATAGAAGCTATTAAAGAAGAAGTAAAAAATAGTGGTTCTAAAATTGAAAATTTAAAACAACAAAGAATAGAAAAAAATAAGAAACTTGAAAATATAGAAGAAGAAATTACAGAGAAATTTAAAACAATAGAAAATTTAAAAGAACAAATTGTAAAAGTAGATGTTAAGAAAACAAAAATACAAGATGATATGAATGAAATAATAAATAAAATGTGGGAGGAATATGAATTAACACCAAATAATGTACCAGAATATAAGAAGCCAGAGAATGTATCTGTAACACAGAAAAAAGTAAATAGCTTAAGAAAAGAGTTAAAAGAACTTGGAAGTGTTAATATTGATTCAATAGAAGAATATAAGAATATGAAAGAAAGATATGATTTCATGTGTGAGCAAAGAGTTGATTTAGAAGATACTATGGCAAAATTAAGACAAATAATTAATAATATGACAGCTACAATGAAGGAAGAATTTAAAACAAAATTTGAACTTATTAATAAAAACTTCGGAGAGGTATTTAAAGAATTATTTGGTGGTGGAAATGCAACCTTAAAGTTAGAAGATGAGACAAACATATTAGAGTGTGGAATTGAAATAAATGTACAACCACCAGGAAAGAAACTACAAAACATGATGCTTTTATCAGGTGGAGAAAAAGCGTTTACAGCAATTGCAATTTTATTTGCAATATTAAAAATAAATCCAGCACCATTTTGTGTATTAGATGAAATCGAGGCAGCTTTAGATGATGTTAATGTATATCGATTTGCAGATTATTTAAAGAAATTTTCAAAAAGCACACAATTTTTAGTTATTACTCATAGAAAAGGAACTATGGAGGTTGCAGATACAGTTTATGGAGTAACTATGGAAGAAAAAGGAATATCAAAATTATTATCTATGAAATTAAGAGTTTAGATTTATAGTATAACTTTAAATATTCCAATAACTATAAGCAATATTCCTGAAATTATAGACCAAATATTATTAGGAAGATGACTAATGTTTGTTAGTTGTCTTCCTAAAAAATTTCCTAAATTTAAAAACAAAAACTGAAAAAATGAAATTAGAAGAGGAAATAGAATATTACTAATACCCATAATTGTTCCTCCAATTCCAATACAAAAACTATCTAATGAAAGAGCAATACCTAAATACATACATTCTTTTAAATCTATAGAATTTGAATAATCAAAATCAAAAGAAATATCCTCTTTTTTTAAAGATTGTAAAAAAAGTAAAACTCCCATAAATATTAGTATTAAGCTACCAATATATCTTAATAAATATTCTGAGAAAAATAGTTTTATTATATTTCCAAAAAATAATGATAAAGAGGTAATAAAAAAAGAAATGATAAATAAAATAAATTTTCCAATATTTGAAATATATATACTTCTTATTCCATAAGTAATACCTATTCCAAGAGAATCAATACTACTTGTTATAGCTAAAATAATTGAGTTTGGCAACATAATTTAAACCTCCTAAAACATATTATGACAAAATAAGTCAACGAGTGACAAACTAAAAATATAGTAATAAAAATAGGACAACTTGCATAATATAAAGCAGGAGGATAAAAATATGTGGGAGAACTTAAGAAAAGAGGAAGTTTTAAATAGGTTAAAAACTGATAAAAAAAGGGGACTTATAAAAGAGGAAGTAACTTCACGAATAGATAGATATGGAAAAAATAAATTAGAAGAAAATAAAAAGGAAAGTTTATTTATAAAATTTATTAAACAATTTAATGATTTTATGATTATAATTCTAATAGTTGCATCTATTTTGTCTGCAGGAATATCTTTTATACAAGGTGAAAATGATTACATAGATTCTATAATAATTATAGGTATAGTTATTTTAAATGCTATTATGGGAGTTGTGCAAGAAGCTAAAGCTGAGAAATCTATTGAAGCACTAAAAGAAATGACACCTCCAAGAGCTAAAGTTCTTAGAGATGGGATAACTAATATAATTAATGCTGAAGATTTGGTTCCAGGAGATATTATAATATTAGAGGCTGGTAATTATGTTCCTGCAGATTGTAGATTATTGGAAAGTCATAATCTGAAAATTGAAGAATCAAGTTTAACAGGAGAAAATGAACCTGTATTAAAAGATGCAGAAATGATATGCAAAAAAAATAGTCCTTTAGGTGACAGATTAAATATGGCATATATGGCAAGTATTGTAGTTAATGGATCAGCAACAGCAGTTGTAACTGATATTGGCATGAACACAAATGTTGGAAAAATTGCAAATATGATTATTGAAGATAAGGCACCTGAAACACCAATACAAAAGAAACTTTCTCAGGTTGGTAAAATATTAGGTTTAGTTTGTTTGGCTATATGTTTGATAATATTTATAATTGGATTAATAAAAAAGATTGAACCAATGGAAATGTTTATGACATCAGTAGGACTTGCAGTAGCAGCTATTCCAGAAGGATTGCCTGCAATTGTTACAATTATGCTTTCAATTGGTGTTACTAAAATGGCAAAAAATAATAGTATAATTAGAAGATTACCAGCAGTAGAAACATTAGGAAGTAGTAAAGTAATTTGTTCTGATAAAACAGGAACTTTAACTCAGAATAAAATGACAGTTGTAGAAATTAAATCAGATGCACCAAAATTCACATCTGAACTTGCATGTATGTGTACAGATTGTAATATTATATATGATAAAGGTGTAAGCGAAATACAGGGAGATCCAACAGAAATTGCATTAGTAAGTAATGGATTAAATAATAACATAAATAAAACTGAATTATATAGGATTATGCCAAGAGTAAATGAAATACCATTTGATTCTAAAAGAAAAATGATGACTACAATTCACAAAGTTGGAAATAAGTATAGGATTATAACAAAAGGAGCTCCAGATGTTTTACTAAATAAATGTATTATTTCAATAAATGATAAACAAAGAATTCAAAAAGAGAACTTATTAATGGCAGATAGAGCACTGAGAGTAATTGCTGTTGCATATAAAGATTTGGATAAATTACCATCAAAAGTCGATACAGTTAATATTGAAAACAATTTAAATTTTGTTCGGATTGATTGGAATGATAGATCCACCAAGAGATGGAGTAAAAGAAGCTGTTAGAATTTGTAGAAGAGCAGGTATAAAAACAGTTATGATTACAGGAGACCATATTGCAACAGCAAAGGCAATAGCAAAAGAACTAGATATTTTCAGAATTCAGGATAGAGCGATAACTGGTCAAGAATTAGATAAAATTTCTCAAAAACAATTAGAAAAGGAAATAGAAAATTATTCAGTTTTTGCAAGAGTTACACCTGAACATAAAGTCAGAATTGTAAAAGCTTGGCAAAGTTCAGGTGCAGTAGTAGCAATGACAGGAGATGGAGTAAATGATAGTCCAGCCCTAAAAAATGCAGATATTGGAATAGCTATGGGAAAAAACGGAACAGATGTAGCAAAAAATGCATCAGATATGATTTTAACAGATGATAATTTTGTAACGATTGTAAAAGCTGTAAAGCAGGGAAGAAATATATATGACAACATAAAAAAAGCAATTCATTTTTTAATTGCTACAAATATAGGAGAAATAGTAACAATATTTATGGGATTAATATTAGGATATAAGACACCATTACTTGCTATCCAATTATTATGGATAAATTTAGTAACAGATTCATTTCCAGCGATAGCAATAGGTTTAGAACCAGCAGAACAAGATATAATGAATAGAAAACCTTATGATAGTAAAAAAGGTTTATTTGCAGATGGATTGTGGAACAAAATAATAGTAGAAGGAGTCATGATTGGAATGCTAACATTAATAGCATTTAGCATAGGTAATAAATACTATAGTTTAGAAGTTGGACGAACAATGGCATTTTTGTCAATAGGTTTAATAGAACTTGTCCACAGTTTTAATATAAAAAGTGAACAATCTATCTTCAAAATTGGGATATTAGAAAATAAATTTCTAATAGGAAGTTTTATTTTAGGAGTTTTTATACAATCAATAGTAACAGTAATTCCAAGTTTGGCAGAGATTTTTAAATTGGTTCCATTAGATAGTACGCAATGGATTATAACTCTTATTATTTCAATACTTCCTATACCTATTATAGAATTGCAAAAAAAATCAAATGAAATAAAATTTGGAAGTATAGTTTATACTCAAAAGCAAAAAGCATAAACAAAAGTCTTAGTTGTTACAAAAAACATCTAAGACTTTTTAATTTTTAATAAATTTTAAAATTTCATCATCTGGTAAATTCAAAGCTTTTACGAGTTTCTTAAAAGTTGAAACTCTGGTTTTTTCCTCATTATGTTCTAGTCTTTGTAAATGACGCCAACTTATTCCAACTAATTCGGCTAGCTGTTCTTGTGATAAATTATTTTTTAGTCTATATTCTTTAATCATTTTTCCTCCTTAAAATTATTAGTTAAATAATTATAATATAGGTAATAGTGAAAAAAAACGATATTTTTGTCGTCGGTATCAAAAAAATACACTTTTTCAATAAAAACTTTTTAAAAAAGTGTATAATTTGTTTGTTTTAAATTATTCAGTTTTAACAAAATGAAAGATTTGAAATGTATGAAAATCAAATAATACAAGCCATTTTGTCGAATTTTGCGATGAAAAGTTCTTTACAAATCAGAAAAAATGTATTATTATATTTAAAGAGTTAACTCAAAAAAATATTTTAAATCAAATTTTTAATTCATTTTTATCTAAAAAAATCCAAAAAAAAAACAAATCAAAAAAGGAGGAAAAAATAAAAAAATTTCGTTATAGTACAATTTATATCAATACTGTTAGCCTTATTATATCCACAATATTTTTTTTAAGTTCAAATATATTTTTTTCAAATATCAGTTATTTAACTAAGAAAAATAGTTTTAAAGCAGGTTTCAAAGTTCAAAATACAACTGTAAGTAGCAAAATAAATTCAGATGAAAAAAAAGATACTAAAGAAGATATAGAAAAATGGTATTTGGAAATTCCAATAATAGGATTAAAAGCAGATATTAAAGAAAGTACAACAAAAGAAATTATGAATAAATATATAGCTCATTTTGAAGAAACCTCAAAGGAATATGGAAATATCGGATTAGCAGCACATAATAGAGGTTATGAAAATAATTATTTTGAAAATTTAAAACAACTAAAAGAAGGAGATATTATTATTTATACATATAAAGGAAGAACAAAAGAATATTTTGTAACAAAAAATACAATTATAAAAGATACTGATTGGACAAGTTTAGAAGATACAAAAGATAATACTATAACATTAATAACATGTGTAGAAAATCAACCTGAATACAGAAGATGTGTACAAGGTAAAGAAAAAATCAATAAATGAAAGGAAGGTATAATTTGAAAAAAAATCTCTTAACAAAAGTAGGAATAGGATTATCTATAATAATATTTAATTTTTTTGGATTAATTAATAGTGTACAAGCAGAAAATATAAAATCTGCAAATATTTATATGGTATGTGATTGTGGAAGTTTATTAACATACAAAGGTATACCTGTAAAAGTCAGTTATGTTGAATATACCGAAAACGGAAATCATTATCCAGCATATTGTATGGATAAAACTAAACCTGGAGCAGAAACAGGAGCATATACAGTTTCAATTCAAAATGCAATTCAAGATGTTGGATTATGGAGAAGAATTATAAATGGATACCCATATAAAACAATTGAACAATTAGGTGTTGCAAATAAAGAAGAAGCATTTACTGCAACAAAACAAGCAATTTATTGTTATATACATAATAATAATCCATCAGATTATAGAGGAATAGGAGAAGCAGGAGCAAGAACATTAAATGCTATGAACAAGATTATTTCAGATAGTGAAAAATCAACTGAAACAAAAATATCTAGTACAATTACAATTAATAAGAATACAAATGAATGGAAACAAGATAGTATTGATAAGAATTATGTTTCAAAAACATATAATGTTTCATCTGCTGCTCAAATAGAAAATTATAAAATAACAATTACAAAAGAAAATAGTGAAAACAATGGAGGTATAAAATTAACAGATGAAAAAAATCAAGAAAAATCAGAATTTAAAACTAATGAAAAATTTAAAATATTAATTCCAATAAAAAATATGAATGAAAAAGGAAGTTTCCATTTAAAAGTGGATGCTAAAATAAAAACTAAGCCTATATTATATGGAATATCACCAAATAGTGGATATCAAGATTACGCACTAACAACAGCTGTGTTTGAGGATGGAACAGGAGATATAAAAGATGAATATTTTAAAAATGAAACAAAAATAGTAGTTATAAAAAAAGATCAAGAAAGTGGAGAAGAAATAAAAGAAACTGAATTCGAATTATTAGATGAAAATAAAAATACTATATTAACTGGATTAAAAACAAATGATGAAGGAAAAATAATAATAGAAAATATTATTCCAGGAACATATTATTTAAAAGAAACAAAACCAAAAGATGGTTATGAAATTTATGAGGATTTAATTAGAGTCGAAGTTGAATTAAATGAGGAAATTACTGTAACTGTTAATAATAAAAAACAGGAAAAACCTATAACAGAAATAACAAAAAATACAAAATCAGTTAAAAAGCTTCCAGTGACTGGAATGTAGCATAGTTAAAAAATCACCAAAACTAAAATAAAAAAATAGTTGGTGATTTTTTAATTTTTATTGAAAAAAAATTAAAAAACATTTATAATAAAATAAATATGAAAGAAGGGATAAGTAAATGAAAAGAAATTTTATAATAAGAAATGTTGTTATTGTAGTATTATTAATCATAATTGTATCAGTAGGAGTGTATTTTTTAGCAAGAAAAAATGCAAGAAAATATGAGGTTGTTAAAGTGGAAAATTATAATTATTTTGTATTAAAACAAAATAATTTATCAGGTGTTATAGATAAAAGTGGAAATACAATAATAGATGTTCAATTTGATGATGTAAAAATACCAAATCCAGAGAAAGCAGTATTTGTGTGCTTTAAAGGAAATGAAACAAAAATATTAAATGAAAAAAATGAAGAAATAATATCAAAATATGATAAAGTTGAACCAATCGGATTAAAAAACATTGCAAGTGATTTAATGTATGAAAAAAGTGTATTAAAATATCAAAAAAATGAAAAATATGGAATTATAAATTTTGAAGGTAAAGAAATAACAAAACCTATTTATGATGAAATAGAAGGACTTCCATATAAAGAGGGAGAACTACTTGTAAAAAAAGATAATAAATATGGCGTTATTAATATAAAAGGAAATAAATTAGTAAATATTGAATATGACAAAATTACAGTAGATGGATATTATACTGATGAAAATAAATATCAATATGCAGGATATATTGTTTCAAATACGACAGACGAAGGATATAGATATGGATATATAACATATAAAGGTAAAATGATTTTAAAACCTGTATATAATGAATTAACTAGAGTTAATGAGATAGAAGAAAATGAAAATTGTTATATAATTGAAGCTGAAAATGGTCAATATGGTGTAACAAAAAATGATAAAAAAATTATTAATAATGAATATCAATCAGTAGTTTATGATGCAACAAATAATTTATTTGTTATTGAAAAAAGTAAAAAATACGGAATAGCAAATCTAGAAGGAAAAATTATTGTTCCTGTTAATTATAAAGAAATAAATATTACAGGTATATACTTATATGCTAAAAATGAACAAGGAACAATCGTTTATAATAATGATGGTACAGAAGCAAATATTGATAAAAATATAGCTATTTTAGAAACAAGTAATGAAAAATATAAAATAAAAATAAATAATCAAGACAGCACTAAATATGGTGTAATTGGAAAAGATGGAAAGCAAATAATAGAAGAAAAATATAATTATATAGAATATTTATATGATAATTATTTTATTGTAAGTAAAGATGAATCAAAATTAGGAGTAATTGATAATAAAGAAAATATAAAAATTGAAGTTGAAAATGATTCAATTCAAAAAATAGGAGATACAGATTTACTTCAAGTTACTTCTTCAAATGGACAATTAGTGAAATTATATAATAAAGATATGACAAAAATTTATGAAATGGAAAAAGCAGTTATTGAAGAAAAAGATAATATAATAAAAGTTTATTCTAATACAGAAAAGAAGTATTTTGATAAAGAAGGAAATGAAATAAGTAATGCTGAAGTTTATGGAAATAATAAATTACTTTCAGTAAAACAAAATGATAAATGGGGATTTAAAGACAGAAGCGGAAAAATTGTAGTAAAATGTGAATATGACGAAGTAACAGAATTTAATGAATATGGATTTGCGGGAGTAAAAGAAGATAATAAATGGGGTATTATAGATAGTGATGGAAAAGAAATAGTTAAACCAACATATGAATTATCAGAAGATATAGAACCATTTTTCATAGGAAAATATTATCAAGTTAAATATGGTTATGGAGAAATATATTTTACAGGAAAATAATATAAAATTGTAAATATAAAAATCCTTTCTGAATATACTATTATATATTGGAAAGGAATGAGAGAAATGAAAATAAGATATTTTGATAATTCAGCGACCACAAGAGTTAAAGAAGAAGTGTTAAAAGAGATGATACCATATTTCAATGAGAAATTTGGAAATCCATCATCAGCATATACAATGGGTAGAGAAGCAAAAAGAGCAATAGAAGAATCAAGAATAAAGGTATCAAAGTTAATAAATTGCAATTCAAGTGAAATTTATTTTACATGTGGTGGATCTGAAAGTAACAATATGATAATAAAAGGAATAGCCTATGCAAATAAAAATAGAGGTAATCATATTATAACTACAAAAATCGAACATCCTTCAGTACTTAATACATGTGAAACATTACAAAAACAAGGGTTTGAAATAACATATTTAAATGTTAACCAAGATGGTGTTATAGATTTAAATGAATTAAGAAACTCAATTAAAAATAATACAATTTTGATTACAATAATGTTTGCAAATAATGAAATTGGTACAATACAACCGATTTATGAAATCTCAAGGATAGCTAAAATGTACAATATAATATTTCATACAGATGGTGTTCAAGCTTGCGGAAATATTCAAATAGATGTGAAAAGAATGGGAATAGATTGTTTATCAATGTCTGGACATAAAATATATGGACCAAAAGGAATAGGAGCGGCATATATAAAAAGTGGAATAAATATAGATAAACTAATAGATGGAGGTCATCAAGAAAAAGATAAAAGAGCAGGTACAGAAAATGTACCAGGAATTATAGGGTTAGGAAAAGCCTGTGAACTATCCAGAATTAATTTATTTGAACACATTAATTATTTACAAAAATTAAGAGATTACTATATTTCAAAAGTAGAAGAAAAAATAGAAAATGTAAAATTAAATGGTTCAAGAAAAAATAGATTACCAGGTAATAGTAATTTTTCTTTTAAAGATATAGATGGAGAAGCTTTATTATTAAACTTAGATG
Organism: uncultured Clostridium sp.; assembly: GCA_946548575.1. GTDB lineage: Bacteria > Bacillota > Clostridia > TANB77 > CAG-508 > CAG-269. The sequence goes on from CAMNPT010000008.1 coordinate 12,804, forward strand.
CAATAGGTATATGTGCATCTAGTGGTTCAGCATGTTCAACAGGAACAAATAACCCATCTCATGTTTTAAAGGCAATAGGATTAACAGATGAAATGTCATATGGAGCATTAAGAACAACATTTGGAGAGGATAATACAATAGAAGATATTGATTATCTAGTAGATAATTTATGTGAAATTGTGAAAAGATTAAGAAAAACTTATTAAAAAATGAACTTTTATTTTTATAATAAATGTTATATAATATAGCAGAAGAAGATAAAATGGGTAAATATATGAAAAATAAAACAAGTAAAATATCAATAGTTATTAATTTTTTTATAAAGATTTTTTGGATATTTTTGATAGGTAGTATATTTGGTTTTTGTATAGAAATGTTATATGGAAGTCTATATACAAGAGCTATTGTTATCCGAAAAGGACTAATTTATGGACCATTTGTTCAAATATATGGAATTGGAGCAGTGGCATATTATTTATTAGTTTTAAAAATTAAAGAACCAAAAGATGCTTTTTTTGGTGGATTAATTATGGGTGGACTATTAGAATACTTATGTTCATTTTTCCAAGAGATATTTTTTGGATCAATTTCATGGGATTATAGCAAATCATTTTTGAATTTTAATGGTAGAACTTGTCTGTTATATTGCATATATTGGGGAATTATAGCCTTAATGTTTTTAAAAATTGTGTATCCATGGCTAAAAAAAGTAGAGCCATTTATTTATAAAAAAAATTTTAGAATAATTACTATTTTTCTTATATTATTTATGACTTTTGATATTACTATTTCTTGTATGGCAGCAAATAGACAAAAGGAAAGACATAGAGATATTGCTCCAAAAAACCATATTGATGAGTTTATTGATAAAACTTATCCAGATGAATATATAGATAGAATTTATAATAATAAAATAGAATTATAAATATTTTTAAAAGTTGAAATCAAATATTTAAATGTAAGATTAGATTTATATGATTGTCAAAAAAATAACCGTTCTAATAACTCCCTTATAAGAATACAATTAAACAAAAAGTATTCTAATAAGGGGGCTTTTTAATGAAAGTGCAAACAACAATAGAAGAAAGAAGTGTAAAGCTTGCACAATATATAATAGAATCTAAAGATACTGTAAGAGGAGCTGCTAAAAAGTTTGGAATAAGTAAAAGCACAGTACACAAAGATGTAACACTCAAGAACGGTTTGAGAATGGGACAAGTTATTCCTGAAAGTATTGAAATTAATAAGGTTTTTCAGACAGTGAAAAATACAGTTGTGAAATGGGGATTGGTAATTAAACAATAAATCTATTAAAGCTTTAAAAGTAAAATTTTAAGGCTTTATTTCAAATCTTTTAATTATTTATCAAATTAACTTTTTAAAAGGAAATTTATTCTATTTTAAAAAAAGTATTGCCAAAATATAACTTTTATGGTATATTATGCTTAGTAGAAAATTATCAAATTGTCTACAAAATGAATTATTAAAATTACACAATAAAAATGATTAGAGTATTTAGCAAAATATTAATAGTACATTAGAAAAAATTAAAAGAAAAAAGGGGAAAATATTATGGGACAAGAAATTAGAGGTAATAATAATTGGGCAAATCATTACTTACAAAGGTTGGCATTATTAAAAGATTTTGAAAGAAAAGTTGGAGAGGATAATGTACCAGATAGTATTAAAGAAGAGAAGTTTTTATTAAATAATTTGATTAATATATTATTAGTTCAATCACAAAATAAAGGATATAATAATGTAAGAGCTATAGGGGATGATGGTGTTTCAATAAGATGTAGTAAAGAAGAATATGAAGAGACTAAATCGAATTTATCTAAAGTGCAAGGGGAAAATGGAAAATATATAACACAAGATGAAGAAAAATCTTTTAAAGATAACTTTAAATGGGATAGTATTCCATCACATCGTGTTGGTGAAGGTGCTGGGGTAGAAGCTATAGAAGATTATATTAAAAATGAGTTAGATGTATTGAATATTTCAGCAGAAAATTATATGGAATATTATGAATTGAGAAATGAAACATACAATGCACTTACTGCTGCACAAATGAATAAATCGAAAAATGATATACAAGGAGAAGCTGAGCATAAAATTGATGGTGGACAAATGCCTATCGTAAGCCAATCTAAATTTAAACAAATTTATGATAATGCAAAAGGAAAGATTAAAGCAGCGTTTTTAGCAATAAAAAATAAATTTAGTTCTAAAAATCAAGTAAAAGAAAATGAAAAAGACGAAAGAGAATAATGAAATGAGGAAAGTTTAATGGGAGACTTTAATAAAAAAGCAGTTTCAGAAGTTATAGAAATATTAAATCATACTGATAAAGAAATTGTAGAAAAGATACCACAAAAATTTATAGATTTCTTATTTGAAAATGAAGATAAGGATTATACGCCTAATATTGATTTCTATGATGAAAATTGGGAGAAATTTATTCAAGAAGATACTCAAGCTATATTAGCACTTTTATATAGAGATTTTATTGTAAGTAAAGATGAAAGAATGAAGCTTCTAAAGGAAGAACAAGAAGAAAAACTAAAACTTGAAAATGAATCAAGAGAAAAATATAATCCGGATAGTATTTTTAAAAAAAGAAATACAGAAGATAATATACAAATAAATAATGTTCAATTGGTTGAAATAAAAGAAATGTCATGGTTTAAAAGAGTATTGAATAAGATATTGAAATTTTTTGGAAGAAAGAAATAATAGTTAAAAGGAGCAATTTTGCTCCTTTTAATTTTTCTAATATGAGTATATAGAATAATATGTATAAAGTTAAAAAAGATACTTTCTTATGATAAAATAAAAATGTCATAAGGATATTTATCATGTCTGTCATACATTTTTTTATATTCTATGTTAAATTCTTTTTAAATTAGACTTTTTTAAATCTTTCATTTTTTGTAGCACTAATTTCCGTACAAGTCTTTATAGATTATTACAATACTTTTGATTATTTCTTGCTTTTTGATATGAATTTTTATTAGTAAATGCAGGTATAAATAATCTTACATAATTTTCGAATTTATTGATAACAAAGTTATTTTGAATGACTTTAAATAATTCAAAGAACTATTCTCAAAACGAGAGTAGTTTTTTATTCATAATACAACCTTCAAAAGAATACAATTAAACAAAAGTATTCATGGGGGCAGTAGTATATGAAAGGAATATCAATAGAAGAAAGAAGTGTAAAGCTTGCACAATATATAATAGAATCTAAAGATACTGTAAGAGGAGCTGCTAAAAAGTTTGGAATAAGTAAAAGCACAGTACACAAAGATGTATCTGAAAGACTGAAAAAAGTAAATATGAATTTAGCAAAACAAGTAAGAGTAATATTAGACGAAAATAAAGCAGAAAGACACATAAGAGGAGGTATGGCAACAAAAGCTAAATATAGTCATATGAATAAATCTAAATAAAACATCACTATTCGACACAAAAATACATAAAATATTATATCAGCCAAAATTACGAGGTGAAGATGATGAGTCAGATAAAAAAAGGTGATATAGTAGGAAGAAAGTCATACGGAAAAGATATAATTTTTGTTGTGAATAGTATTATAAATATACAAAAGAAAAAAATTGCTATATTAAAAGGTTTAATAGAAAGAATAGAAGCAGATAGTGAAATAGAAGATTTAGAATTAATAGATAAAATAGAAGTAAGAAAAAAGATAAAAATTGAAGAGCAAAAAATAGAAGCTAGACTTGAAACAAATAAAAGAACTAGAGCAAAAATTACTACAGGAAAAATACTTCATTTAGATGGAGATAAAAAATATAGTGAAAAATCATATAGATATTATAAAAAAACAGGAATAAATGCAATAGTAAAAAATATTCCGGAATACAGACAACCTAAAATTGTCTATCAATTATTAAAAATATATGACCCAGATATCTTAGTAATAACTCGGACATGATGCTATGATAAAAAATGGAACAAGATATAATGATATATATAATTATAGAAACTCTAGATATTTTATAGAAACAGTTAAAGAAGCAAGAAAATTTGATAAAAAAAGAAAAAAGAATTTAGTTATATTTGCAGGAGCTTGTCAAAGTTACTTTGAAGCAATAATATCTGCTGGAGCAAATTTTGCATCATCACCAGCGAGAATATTGATTGATTTTTTAGATCCTTTAATCGTGGCAGAAAAAATAGCTTTAACAGAAAAATATAGATATATAACAATAGATGATATTGCTTATGAATTGAGAGATGGAAAAAAGGGAATAAGCGGAATTGGGGCAAATGGTAAGATGAAAGAAGAATGTAATACAACTGTAACACAACTGTAATACTTTTGTAAAGAAACAAAAAATAAACTCTAAAGTCATTGAAAACAGCGAAATACGTAAATTTTACAAGAACAAACATTTTTTGACATTTTTTGCCTAAAATGCTATAATTTAGCCATCTTAAGAGAGTAGGTGATAATATGATTTGTAAAGCAGATATAGCAAATCTGAAAACAGATATCATAGAAAAAGAAGGACAAAAGATAATAATAAAAGGGTCTTTAGGAAGAAGTAGAACTTATGAAAAAGAAGCTACAATAGAAAAAGCATATCCTGATTTATTTGTAATAAAATTTGATGAAGATAATAGGAATGCAACTTATAAATATACTGAGGTATTAACAAGAAGTGTTGAAGTAGAAGTTTTTGACGGAACATCATATTCTCCATTAATACCACCATTACAAGCGTAAAAATTATAAAAGGACATTTCCTTCTTATGAAGGGAATGTCCTTTTATATTAATGCGCATCTGTTAATTTTTGTTTCAAATTAACTTTAATAATTGTACCTTCTGGTACTTGTTCATCTTTATCATATTCTTGAGAAATAACTATACCAGTTCCTTCTATATTAATATTTAAATTTTTTGCCTTTAAAGTTTCAGTAGCTTGAGAAGCACTCATTCCTATAAGATTTGGAACTGCAACTGATGTTGTAATATTATTATCCTCACTATTAATGATTATTATAGAATTTTTAGATAAATAAGCTCCTGGTTTAGGTGTTTGATTTACTACTAATAAATTATTTTCATCACCTTTTATATATACTTTAGTTTTAAAACCAGCACTTTCTAAAACTTTTTTTGCTTCAGCAACAGTTTTATTTCTAACATCAGGAACTATAATTAAATTATTAGAAGAGGCTGATGTTTTATCATTATCTGATGGAACATTTAAATAAGGTAAAATTTCAGATAACATTTGAGATACAACAGGTCCTGCAAGTTGCCCACCTTGGTGATTATTTTTTGGTGGATCATATAATGTTAAAAGAAGAACAACTTGAGTATCTTCAACAGGTGAAATTGCTACATAAGAAGCTACATATCCTTCTTCTTGTTTAGTAGATATTGGTTCAGATGTACCAGTTTTACCACCAATAGAGTATCCATCAACAGCTGCATGCCTTCCTGTACCTTCAGGGCTCACAACTGATTCCATAATAGATTTTACATTTTCAGCAGTTTGTTTTGAAATAACTTGTCTTACTTCTGTTGAAGGAAGTTCGCTAACTGTACCTGTATCAGTATTAGTAACTTGTTTAACAATTCTAGGTTTCATCAATACGCCATCATTTGCAATACATGCAACAGCTGTTATCATTTGAAGAGGTGTAACATTTAATCTTTGTCCAAAAGACATAGTTGCAAGTTCAACTGGTCCAACAGAGCTAAGATCTTGGAATATACTACTTTGTTCACCATATAAACCAGAATTAGTTGAGTTAAATAATCCAAAAGCATCATAATATTTATATAAAGTAGAAGCTCCAATTCTTTTTCCTAATTGCATAAATGCAGGATTACAAGAATTCATAAGTGCATGTCTTAAATCTTGTGAACCGTGTGGGTTATAGTCTCTCCAACATTTGATTTTAACAGGTTGATCTTGTGAAGAATCCGCAAATTCTTCATAGCCTTTACAATAAAAATCACCAGCTTTATCTGTTGTAGTAATATTTTCTTCTAAAGCAACAGCAGAAGTAATAATTTTAAAAACTGAACCTGGTTCATAAGTTTCAGCCACAGATTTATTTGACCACATTTTATATAAATATTCACTTTTTTCTTCTGCTGATAAAGAATTATAAGCTGCATCATTTGGAGTATAAGGAGAATTTAAATTGTAATTTGGATAACATGCCATGGCCATAATATCACCATTTTTAGGGTTCATGACAATTACATTTCCACCTTTTTTACAATTATTATTATCAACAGCCTTTTTTAAATATTTTTCTACAATAGTTTGAATATTTAAATCAATAGTTAAAGTTAAATCACTACCATTTTCAGCCGAAATATAGGTTTCTTCAGCATTAGGGATTTCCTGTTGATCACTGCCCTTTGAACTAACAATTTTCCCTGGAGTACCTGTTAAAACAGAATCCCACTTTGATTCTATACCACTTAAACCTTGATTATCACCACCACAAAAGCCTATGACATTAGATGCAACAGATTCATAAGGGTAATATCTTTTTGAATCTTCATCAATATTAATACCAATAGAAATATCATTGTCACTCATCCAAGTTTTTAATTTTTCAACTTTTTCTCTTTCAACTTTTTTTATAATTGTTTCAACTTGAGATTTACTAGATACTTTTTCTAATACTTCATTATAATCCAATTCAAAAATTTCAGATAATCCTTTAGCAACAGTTTCTTTTAATTTAGTTGTTTCTTCATCATTGCCTTTTACAATTTTAGCAGGATTAATAGTAATAGTGTCAACTTGAGCACTGATAGCTAAAGCTTTCCCATTGGAATCATAAATATTTCCACGTTTTGGACTAATAATTTGATTAATTGTTTGTTGATTATAGGCCATCTCTCTTAATTCTGTACCTTGTATAAATTGAATATAACCAATTCTTACTATTAAAATTGCAAGAATAATTAAAGTTACTAATAATATAACTCTAATTTTTTTAGTATGAACAAAGTTATTAGATTCAAAAGGAGTTTTCATTTTAATTACTTTTTTATTATTTTTATTATTTCCCATCTATTCGCCTCTTTAGTTAATTATAAAATTATATAAACATTTTATATTAAAGTAAGGCAAAAAGCAATATTAACTTGAAAAAATTGAAAAAATATAATAAAATATTTTAGGAGGGATTTAATGCAAAATTTATTAGAAGAAACTAAATTTATAATGAAAAAATACAATATCAGAGCGAACAAATCATTAGGTCAAAACTTTTTAATAAATGAAAAAGTTATAGATAAGATTATTTCAGGAGCTGATGTTAAAGATGAAGATTTAATAATTGAAATAGGACCAGGGCTTGGTACTTTAACAAATTATTTATTAAAAAAAGCAGGTAAAGTGATTTGTATAGAACTAGACAAAAAAATGATAAATATTTTACAAGATAGATTTAAGTTGTATAATAATTTTCAATTGCTAAATGAAGATATATTAAAAGTTGACTTAAAAAATATCATAAAAAAAGAAAAAGAAAATATAAATATAAAGAATGTAAAAGTTGTAGCAAATTTACCATATTATATCACTACTCCTATTATTATGAAATTATTGGAAGAACAGCTAGATTTGGAAAACATAACAGTAATGATTCAAAAAGAAGTAGCAGATAGATTAGTAGCAATACCTGGAGAAAAGAATACTGGAGCTATAACATATTCAGTTTACTATTATTCAGAAGCAAAAGAAATATTTGAAGTTCCTAGTGATTCATTTATACCAGAACCAGAGGTAACCTCACAAGTAATAAAACTAAAAATCAGAAATGATAAACCTGTGCAAATAGATAATAAAGAGATAATGTTTAGAATAATTAAATGTGCATTTATGCAAAGAAGAAAAACTTTATTAAATGGATTAACAAACACAAATGTATTCAAAAATAAGGAAGAGGGAATTCAAGTATTAAAGAAATTAGAATTAGATGAAAATGTTAGAGCAGAAAATTTAAGTTTACAAAATTTTGCTGATATTACAAATATGCTCTTTGGAGAAAATAAAAAAATTAAGTAAAAACCCTTTAAAATTGGTTAAATTTATGTTATAATATTATAAATATGTCCTAAAATGGAAAAAAGGGAGAAAGAGATGAATCAAATTTTAGTTACTGAAAAATTATATATTACACCAGAACTAAAAAGAAAAAAGAAAATTTATAAATTTAATTTTCTTTTATCTGTTTTTTTGATATGCATTTTTATATCATTATACATATATGCAGAATTTGATAGAAATAAAAGTGAATCAGCCTCACAAGAAATTATGGAAAACTTTGATGAAAATAGTGAAGATATAACTATTGCAAAAAACAATGTATTATTAATAGTTTTAGATAATGAAGAAGATAATGTTGTAGCTAATAATAGCAATAATGGTAATAATAATGGTACAAAACAGAAAAAAAAGACTACAAATAATAATAATGTCCAAACTACAGCAGAAGGGTTTAAATACACAACAATAGCTACAATAAATATACCAAAAATAGGAGTGCAATATCCTATATTAGATGGTCAAACAGATTCAGTAGAAGAAACAAAGGCTTTATTAAAAATATCTCCAACAAAATTTTGGGGATCAGAACCAAATAAAGTAGGAAACTTTTGTATAGTAGGGCATAATTACAGAAATTCAAAATTTTTTAGTAAAGTTCCAACATTGGAAAATGGAGACATTATAGAAATTACAGATTTAACAGGTAGAACATTAAGATATTCTGTATACAACAAATATGAGGTTGTTCCAGAAGATACAAGTTGTACATCTCAAATTACAAATGGTCAAACAGAAATAACATTAATTACATGTACAAATGATAGTAAATTGAGAGTTATAGTAAAAGCAAGAGCAATTTAAAAGAAGGCAATCTAGGAGCATTTTAATAAGGACAATTCTTATTTATAATGCTCCTAAGGCTTTTTAATAGTTTAACTACTATGCTATTTTTAATACCTTAATATGTTGTATTAAATTATCAATATCTTTTACTCTCTTTGCAAAACAGATGACAAGCAAATATACTTTCTTTTCCTGTTTTTGTAGGTCTTTGTTTATTTTTTCTTATTCTTTGCACAGTATTCCAAGTTTCCTCATCGATTATTGGTTCATGATGATTTTTAAAAATCTTCCAACTTTCTTTTGGTAAGTCTATTTTAGTATGGTCTTTGAGTCTTTTAAAAAATTTCAAAAATTTTTTATCATTCTCTCGACTTTTTGCAAAATGCTCTCTTGTGACTCTTCATTAAAATAGGCATTTACTTTATATACAGTGCCATTTATTTCTTTTTTAAAATTCAAATTTTTTTCGGTAAGGAATTTATTTTTAAAATATTGTAGTCTTTGCTCTTTTGTCATTTTACTTAATTTTAAATAATATTCTTGTTTTGCTTTTCAACATAATTGTACTTTTTGTTTGTTAATTCTAATTTATACACAATATTATCTTTCATCTTCTCTAATTATTATATCTTTTAAAAAGTTTGTGACTTTTTGTGGGGCAATTCTAATTGCAACCATAAAATGTTTTGTTTTTTCTTGTAATTTTTCAAATTTCTGTATCCAAGAATAAACAGATTCTACAAGATTATTTACTCGTGTTTTTAAATTTTTAATTGTTCTATCTGCTGATATTCCTTTTTTATCATATAGTGGATTGCCAAAGTTATATGTTGCCTTTTGTGATAACCATTTTTTACTATGACTGACTTGATTTATAACTTCTTTTACTTTTCCAACAAGTGCTTTATCTTTACATCTTTTAGAATATTTAATGTTTTTTTTCAACAGGGAGGGCTATAACGTGTAAATGGTAATGATATATTGGTTTTCTATATTTTTCTGTAAGTGCAATATTTAACTATCTGTGTGAATAAAAGCTTGTAAAATATTTTCTGCTCCCATTTCTTGTTCTGCAAAATGAAATGCTTTTTCATAAAATTCTTTTGCAAATTCATAACCACCGTTTTGTTCGAAATATTCAGAGTTAATGTCAAATACTAATTCATCAAATATTTTTGAATCTTTCTTTGAAAGTGCATAACCCACTATGACACTTTCAAACTTTGTTTGCAAAGATATCAGTGGACTACTAAGCGAAGGGCTCATAAATTATCTCATTTACACTCAATAATTTATGTTTTGACTTTGCCAAAGTCAAAATAATATTTTCACTATATTGCTCAAATATTGTTTTTCTACTGAAAAATTTTATCTAGCTACCTGCTATATAAATTTTTTCAGTCTTTTTTATATGTGTATAAAACACAACAAAAAATCGACTAGGAATGACAAATAAAACTAGTAACGAAATAAATACTATACAAAATATAACATTGTTCTAATCTTATTTGCACATCTCTCGCCGATATTATTTCAATGGATATTTTTACTATTAAATATTATAATCCTCACTTTTGGCATTTCCAGAGCGAGACACTGAACAAAGGACAACCTATTGCTTTGTCGAGTGCTCATTATGTGCGAATCATTATTTAATTTTTCAGTGTATTATAAAATACATATATTTTATATCACAGTTCTTATGTAAATACTAAAAAATTGAAAAATTTAAGCATTATATGAATCAACAAGAAATTGTATTAAGTACTGGAATGATGCCATGATGACTGGAGCAAATGCTCGGTATATCAAAGAAAACTGTCCTAAAAATTGCAAAGATTGTTGTTCTTATAATGATAATAAATTCATGGAAAGTCTGTGGAAAACACTTAAAGTTCAGGACGATGTGGATGACATAGAATTTTTCTTTGAATATTAAATTTAGAACAACAAATAAAAGCGGCGGTAATTTATTTTACTGTTTCTTTTATTATTGATTCTGTGAACTTAAAATCCATTTAAACATCTGTATGAGTTTATATTTACAAAAAAATTATATTAATATATAATCTATATAAATTATAATGAAAGGAATGAGTTTTATGAAAATTGGATTAATTTCAGATATACATGGAAATAAAAAAGCATTAGATGCAGTTTTGGAACAATTAGAAAAGGAAAATATAGATAAAATAATATGTATAGGAGATTTAGTGGGTGGAGCTCCGATGTCAGAAGAAGTAGTACAAAAAATAATAAATATGGGACAAAAAATTGTTGCAGTAAGAGGAAATCGCGAAAGGTATATAATTGAGGGCATGCCTAAAGTGGTACACGATGAAAGAATGAAAATAAGTGATGAACAATTACAGAGAAATGAATGGATAAAAAAAGAGCTAAGTGACTCATCAAAAGAATTTATATCAAAGTTACCAAAAGAAATAATATGTGAAATAGAAGGAAATAAAATCTACATAGCTCACTATCCAATGAACGAAGATGGGAATTTTAGAAAGCACATTAAAAAAGCTAGTGTAGAGGAAAATGAAATAATGTTTAGTGGGATAGATGCTGACATATATATATATGGGCACACTCACAGAGAAGTTTATAATTTAAAAAACAGTAAAACATATATAAATCCAGGTGCATTAGGATGTCCAGAAAAAACGAATCGTGCACCTTATGGAATATTGAATATCAACAAAGAAGTAGTAGAATATAAACAACTATATGTGGAATATAATGTGCAGGAAGTTATTGAGTATATACAAAAGATAAAATTTCCGGGATATAAAGGTGTTTTAAGACTATTTTATGGAATTGATGATTAATAAATCATATATATACTTATATCAATAAATAATTCGGCTAATTATACATGATTGTCCAAACTTTAAAACTAGTGGAGATTATGCGTTTGTTCCCATTCTTATAGCTAGGTGCAAGAATATAATTATGATTAATTACGTTGGCTATATAACTTGTTTTAATTTATATCTTATAATCGGTTTCTAATTCAAAAAATAAGGGAGAACTAAATAAGTACAATTTTGTCCTTATTTAAGTTCTCCTCTATGCCTTCTTTTTTGAATTATTATTTTTTTCAATAAATTGAAGTCTAGCAAGTTCCTTAGTAATTGAATTTACGACCAATTTATTATATTTATTTAATTTCAAATAATTTTCCAAAAAATCTTGTTCTATCAATTCATTTAAAATAGGAGCATCGTTTTTTATCAAATCCTGAAATAAATAATCTGAAGTAATATTTAAAGCTTTACAGATATTTATTATTGTTGTTGCACTTCCAAAAGCTATTCCTCTTTCAAGTTGACTTATGTATCTTGGTGATAATGATAGTTTTTCAGCCAATTGTTCTTGAGTATAGTTTGATTGTGTTCTTGCCAATCTTATTTTTTTGCCAATATTTTTTCTAAAATTTCTTTCTATGTTATTCATATAAAGAAACCTCCTTTTTTATATCTATAAAAAGTATAACAATGTGTTTTTTAAAAAAGAATGAACTATTAATAAGAAACACAAATAAAAATACTACTTACAATATCATTGTAGCCTTTTTGTATATAAAAAATTTAAAAAATTAAAAAAATTTAGAAAAAATTAAAAAAAACACTTGCAAAATAATAAAACTTATATTAAAATTTAAGTGAAGTGGAGAAAAGTGTCACGAAGTGGTAAGAATGTGGAGAGAGGTGAAAATAGTTGCTAATTGGTGAATACGAGCATTCTCTAGATGCAAAAGGTAGATTAATAATGCCTGCAAAATTAAGACAAGATATGGGAGAAAAGTTCATCGTAACAAAAGGATTAGATGGATGTTTATTTGCGTTTTCACAAAATGAGTGGCTTAATTTTGAAACAAAACTAAAAACACTTCCACTATCAGATAAAAATGCAAGAAATTTTGTAAGATTTTTCTTGTCAGGAGCAACAGAATGTGAATTAGACAAACAAGGAAGATTTCTTATTCCAGCAAATCTAAGAAATGCAGCAAACCTTATAAAAGAAGCAATAATAATAGGAGTTGGAACAAGACTTGAAATATGGAATAAAGAAACTTGGGAAAAATGTGATGAAAACATTTCAGCAAATGAAATCGCTGAAAATATGGCAAATTTAGGTATATAACTTGAAAAAGTTTATATAAATACTAAAGAAAAAAGTACAAAAGAAAAAACAAAAGATAAAAATACAAAAGAAAAAAACAAAAGATAAATGCACAAAAGATAAAAATTTAAAATACAAAAGATAATTATACTAAAGAAAAATCACAAAAGAATAAAAAATCAAAAGAAAATTTTACTAAGGCAAAAAATACATAGGAAATTAAAATTTCAAAAGACAAATGTACTTAAGATAAAAAACGAATTCAACAAAGGTGGTAAAATTGGAATTTAAACATAAACCTGTAATGCTAGAAGATAGTATTAATGGATTAAAAATAAAACAAAATGGCATATATGTAGATGGAACTCTTCGGAGGAGGAGGACACAGTAAAGAAATTGCAAAAAGATTATCAGAAGATGGTTTATTAATTGGAATAGATAGAGATGAAGAAGCTATAAATGCAGCTAAAGAATCTTTAAAAAATTTTCATAATATAAAATACATTCATGATAATCATGATAATATAAAAAATATATTACAAAATCAGCAAGTAGATGGAATTCTACTTGATTTAGGCGTTTCTTCATATCAGTTAGATGAAAGAAATAGAGGATTTAGCTATCTAGGAGAAAACGAACTAGATATGAGAATGGATAAAACTCAAAAACTAGATGCTAAAGAAGTTATAAATAAATATGATGAAGAAAAATTAGCAAATATAATATATGAATATGGAGAAGAAAAATTTTCAAGAAGAATTGCAAGAAATATAGTTATTTACAGAAAGGAAAAGAAAATTATCACAACAAAGCAATTAGTTGAAATAATAGAAAGATCTATACCTAAAGCTAAACAAAAAAATGGACATCCGGCAAAAAAAACATTTCAAGCTATAAGAATTGAAGTAAATAATGAAATAAAACCTTTATATGAAACTGTAAGAAATTGTATTGAATGTTTAAAGCCAGGAGGAAGGTTATGTATAATTACATTTCATTCTTTAGAAGACAGAGCAGTAAAAAATGCATATATAGATGCAAAAGGAAAATGTACATGCCCAAAAGATTTACCATATTGTGTTTGTGGAGCTAAATCTTTAGGAGAAATCATTACAAAAAAACCAATTGTTGCATCTAAAGAAGAGCAAGAAGAAAATCCAAGAAGTAAAAGTGCGAAACTAAGAATATTTGAAAGAAAATAATACTAATGAGGAGGTGAAAAACTTATGGCAAAAAGTAGATATGAATATGGTACAAGTCCTAGAAAAGTAAAAACAGATTATCAGCCTAAAAAGAAGAAAAAAGAGCTGAAAGTTGTAAAAGACATACCAAGACAAGATATAAAATTATCAAAAGAACAAAAGAACAAACAAATAAAATTAACTATAATTGTAGCTATAACATTCATACTATTATTAACCATAAGTTATAGAAATTCTCAAATAAATGAAAAATTCAATCTTGTTCAACAACAAAAAAGAGAATTGTCATCATTACAAAAAGAGAATGAACAATTAAAAGTAAGTATAGAAAATGGATTAAACTTAAATAATATAGAAAAAATTGCTAAAGAAAAATTAGGTATGCAAAAATTAACAAATAGTCAAACATTATATATTAGTTTACCTAAAAAAGATTTTGTAGAATCTGCATCTGAAGAAGTTGTAATAGAAAAAGAAAAGAGTGTATTTGAACAGTTTGTAGATAAATTATTTCATAAATAAAAATCTTTCTAATAAAATTTATTAGGAGGATTTTTTTTATGATTTTTACGAAATTAACTAGTAAGAAAAAAATGAGAAATACGTTATTTATATGTTTTATCATTATAATTGGTCTAATTATAAGATTAGCATTTATTCAATTACTTAAAGGTGAAGAATTAAGTAAAATGGCTTATGAACAGCAAACTTTAGATAGAAAGATAAACCCTAAAAGAGGAACAATTTATGATAGTACAGGAAAAATTGAATTAGCTGTTAGTAGTACAGTTGAAACAGTAACAGTAAATCCAGGTAATATATCAAAAGAAAATAAAGAAAAAGTTGCAAAAAAATTAGCAGAGTTATTTGAATTGGATTATGAAAAAATACTAAAAAAAGTTACTAAAAAAAGTTCAATAGAAACAATTGCTAAAAAAGTTGAGAAAGAAAAAACAGATGAATTAAGAGTATGGATGGATACAAATAATATCTCAACAGGTATTAATATTGATGAAGATACAAAAAGATATTATCCATATAGCAATTTTGCTTCTCAAATTATAGGATTCTGTGGAAGTGATAACCAAGGACTAGATGGAATAGAAGCTAAATATGATAATGAGTTAAAAGGAAAACAAGGAAGCATTAAAAGACATAGTGATGCTAAAGGTACTGAAATAGGAAATGAAGGAGAAAACTATATATCTGCAATTGATGGAAAAGACTTAATTTTAACAATAGATTTTACGATACAATCTATTGTTGAAAAATATTTAGAAGAAGCATGTATAGACAACAAGTGTACAGATGGTGGAAATATTGTAGTTATGAATCCACAAAATGGTGATATTTTAGCTATGGCAACATATCCATCTTATAATTTAAATGAACCATATGAACCATATACAGATGAATTAAAGCAAAATTGGAACAATATGGAACAGTCTGAAAAAACAAAAATGCTACAAGCAGTGTGGAGAAACAAGGCTATTGCAGATACGTATGAGCCAGGTTCTGTTTTTAAGATAATAACTTCCTCTGCAGCAATTGAAGAGGGGATTGTTACAGATATAGATAAAGAAGGAGAATTTGCTTGTACAGGAGGTATAGAGGTAGCAGGTGTAAGAATAAAGTGTTGGAGATATTATAGGCCACATGGAGCTGAGAGTTTAAGGCAAGCACTTATGAATTCTTGTAATCCAGTATTTATAGGATTAGGACAAAAAATAGGAGTACATGTATATTATTCATATTTAAATAAATTTAGATTATTAAATAAAACAAATATAGATTTACCAGGTGAAGCAAATAGTATATTTTTAAAAGAAGAAAAAGCTGGACCTGTTGAGCTTGCAACAATTAGTTTTGGTCAAAGATTTGAAATAACACCAATACAACTTGTGACTGCAGTGAGTTCTGTTGCAAATGGAGGAAAAAGTATTCAGCCAAGAGTAGTTAAGAAAATAATTGATAGTGAAACAAAAGAAGAAACACAAATACCTGTAAAAGAGAATGGTAAAGTAATTTCAAAAGAAACTTCAGAAAAAGTTTTGAGTATGATGGAATCTGTTGTATCTGAAGGAACAGGAAAAAACGCAAAAGTTGCAGGATATAGAATTGGAGGGAAAACAGGTACATCAGAAGATGGAGTAAATACAAATAAATATGTAACTTCTTTTTGTGGGGTAGCACCTATTGAAAATCCACAAGTAGTCATGTTAATAACGCTTTATAATCCAACTCGGAGAGGGAGGACATCAAGGAGGTGGGTGGTTTATTTAGTCACTACAAAAGAGCAATATTAAAAAAGATTTACAAATTTGTTTGAATTTGAAAAATATTAATTTTGTTGAATCAACTCAACAAAATAACAAAAATATATTGAATTTATTCAACAAAAATGTTATAATAATTAAAAAGATACATATAATAGGAAAAGGAGGAAAATTAAAATGGATATTAAATCAAGTTTAATTGTTACAAATCCTTGGTGGAACAATGAAAAAATAAATGAGCAGTTTTTACTTGAGAGAAAGAGAAATGAGTTTAATGACATTGTAGAAAGAATTGATAATAAAAGAATATTAAGTATTATTGGACCAAGAAGAGTAGGAAAATCTACTTTAATATATCAAACAATAAATTATTTATTACAGGAACAAAAAGTAGATGTTAAAAGAATATTGTTATTTAGTGGGGATGATCCAAGTTTATTTTTTGATGAAAATGATAAATTATCAGATATATTAGATGTATATTTTAATGAAATATTAATGGAGAATATATCAAAAATTAAAGATAAAGTTTACATCTTTATTGATGAAATACATTTTATAAAAAATTGGCAAAATTATTTAAAAACATATTTTGATAGAAAGTATAATATCAAGTTTATTATAACAGGTTCATCATCAATGCATTTATTTAAAGATGCAAATGAATCTTTGCTTGGAAGAATTGAAAACATATATGTATTACCATTAACATTTAATCAATTTATGAACTTTTATATGACATATATTTCAAAAACTGAAGATATAGAAATTCCAAAAATTGATTTGGATAATATGGATAAATCTATTAAGAAATTAGAAGAAATATACTATAATCAAGATTTAAAATTTAAAATTCAAAAAATTTTAAAAAGATATATGTTGGTTGGTGGTTATCCTGAATATTTTGAAGTCAAGGATATTGAAGTTTGGCAAAAACAATTATCAGAAGATATTATAATAAGAGGAATATATAAAGATATTTTAACAATGTATAACATAAAATCACCAGAAATATTAGAAAAACTACTATATTATATTGCTGCAAATAACTCACAGGCATTTGCGTATTCAGGTATAGCAAGCACATTTGGTATTGATACAGTAACTATAATGGCATATTTGGGTTATCTAAAACAAGCATTTTTAATTAATGTATTAGAAAATTATTCAAACAATATTGTAAAAGTAATTCGTACTAATAAAAAACTAAGCATTCTAGATAATGGAATACAAAATAGTTTACTTAAACAAAAAAGTATAGATAATGATTTAGAAGGACATATTGCTGAATCAATGGTAGATTTTGATTTTAGGTTATTATGCGAAAAAGAAAATTATAAGCAGTTTTATTATAGAAATTCTAACAAGGAAGAGATAGATATAATAATAGATAGAAATATAGATATAATTCCTATAGAGATTAAATATACAAATCAAATTGAAAGTTCTGATTTAAAAGTAATCAAAAAATTCATTGAAGAGCATCAAAATAAATCAATTAATCAGGTTAAATATGGAGTTGTGATTACAAAAGATATTTTAAAGAAAGAAGAAGGGATATATTTTATACCATATTGGTTATTAAATATATAGAAGAAAACAAGAAAAACATCTTTAATATAAAATAAATTGAAAGAAGGAAAAAGAATATGGTGTTGTGGGTATAAAAATATCACTACTTAGAAGGGAGTAAGAGATGAAAGTATTAATAGGAACAAATAATAAAGGAAAAGTAGAAGGAGCTAAACAAGCATTTGAAAAATTTTATGAAAATGTAGAAATGGTTGGTGTACCTGTTAGTTCAGGTGTTGGGGACGAGCCTGTAAATGATGAAATTTCCAGTTCCAGATAAATATGTAGATGAAATAATAAATACAGATTTAGGAATTGTAATGGATAAAATTTTTAATGGGAATGGATTAAAAAATGAAAAGGGTGGAATAGCACACCTTACGAAAGATGTTATTACAAGATATGATTTAACAAGAGAAGCATTTATAATGGCATTAACACAATTTATAAATGACGATATTTGGAGAGATTAAATATTTCATAAAAAAAGACAGTGGAAAATTACCAAAAAACTAAAAAATCACATATAATGATTATTGAATAAATAATCATTATATGTGATTTTATGCCTTTAATGGTGCAACTTCAAAAAGAATTTTAAAATCTTTAAATTCATCAGTTTTCTTTTTATCTAAACATTCTATATAATTTTCTAATTGATTTTGTGATTTACAAGCTGCAATAATTGCAGGATTTAAATCATAGCGAAACATCATATCTAGAGCAGTTTTAAAAGATTCAATTACAGATTTTGCTTCTCTATCTCTAATTAAAGAATATGTTTCTCGAAAACGAGCAACTAAAGGATGTTTTAAATAAAAATCACTAGGATAAATAAATTCTTGTTTTATAACATCTTCAAAAGAAGAGTATTGATCTGGATATTGTTCTAAGTATTGTGAAATTTCTTTTTTTGAATATGGAAGATATACTTTTTTATTTTTTTCAGAAATTAAAAGTGTATCATTATTTTCCTCTATATTGTTTTGAATAGATTTTTCTTCATATTCTGTAGATAAAGGGAGTGTTATTGAAAATGCTTTAAAATATTTATTAACTTCATCACTATTAATAAAGTTACATATTATATTATTATTTGTTGATAAATTAGTTTTTGTATTTTCAACTTTTGTAATAAAATTTGAAATATCATTTTTTAATGAGTTTATTTCGCCTATATATTTACTTTCTTCCAAATTATCCTCTGAATCTATTTTTATTAATAAATTAACAAGATTTTTACTAATAGAATCTGATATTTCTATATTATTTTTCAAAACTGTAATATTATTATTTAGTAATTCAAAAATATTTTGAGCTTCCTTAAGTAATTTTTTATCTTGTTCACAATCTTTTTGATTCATATTAGCAAAATAAATAGAATCATGGAATCCATTTATTAATTTAACAATTAAATCTCTATTTTGTTGTTCTTTTTGTAAAGTAGAGTCAAATTGTACTCTGTCAGAATCAAGATGTTTAATAAAGTTGAATTCGTCACTAGAAAATAAATTGTTAAAAAAAGCATTATTATACATAGTTTCCATTTTTAAGACCTTCTTTCTAAATTTTATCATTTGCTATAATATAATATTCATAATTTATTATAGCATAAAATTTCAAAAACGCTATTACAAATACATTAAAACAATATTACAAAACAATTACGAAATATTACAAAAATGTAATGAAAAAGACAAGAAATTGTAATTGAATATTACATGTGAAAATATTACAATATATATGAGAATAAATTAGGAGGGAGTTAGATTCATGAAAAAGACTAAAAAAAGAAATTATTTGGTTATTGTTTTAGTAGTTTTATTATTAGCAATAGCAGTAGGTTATGCAGCATTTAGTTCAACATTAACTATTACAGGAACAGCAACAGCAAAGGGAGATTGGGATGTACATTTTGTGCCATCTGAAGTTAGTATTACAAAATCACCAACTACTATTGATGCATCAATAACAGAAACAGGTGATAGTTCTCAAACAGTAACAGTTAAAGCTAATTTTACAGAGCCAGGACAATCTGCTCAATTTTCTATACCAGTAGAAAATAAAGGATCAACTACAGCAAAAGTAACTGGTTTAAAAATAACAGCTAAAGATGGAAGCAGTGCAAATTTAACAGGTACAAATGATGTGTTTACATATGGAGTTATTAAAGCTTCTTTAAATACTGCAAGTTTTGCAACAGGAAACACTTTAGCTAAAGATGAAAAGAAAAATTATACATTAACTCTAGAATGGCCATCTGAAAACGATTCTAGTAGCAATGTTGATGATGAAATGACATTTACAATTGAATTAACATATGGACAAAATGTTTAATATTTAGGGCATACTAAAACTATGCCCTAAAAGAGTTAAAACACTAATCCTAATTTATAAAAAAGGTAAATATTATGCAAAAATCAAAAATAGCCACAATAGGTTTTATAATTGGAATAGTAATATATATAGTACTAAGAGTAATTTTTTTAGATAAACTAGGTACAATATATACATATTTAATTAATCCACTATTTTGGATAATACTTGCACTATCAATTTATAAACTATTTGGGAAAAACTATGAAAACAAAAAATTCGGAAAACAAATTATAGACTACACATTAATTGCATGTCTAGTATATATAATAACATACCTTATATCTGGTTTGTTTGTTACATTTGGAGACAATCCATATTCTCAAACAATAAAAGGGATAATTATAAATATTTGGAGTTTTGGAACTGTACTAGTAGCAAAAGAATATATAAGATATAGATTAATAAATAATGTTAGAGAAAAAGACAAAAAAACAATATTTATATTAGTAACTATATTATTTACACTAATTGACTTACAAATTTGGAAAAGATTTGGAGAAGAAACAAGTGTATACTTTATATTTATGTTAATATTCAAATACTGTGTTCCAGTTTTTGCAAGAAATATATTATATTCATATCTAGCATTAAACAACAACTATAAATCATCAGTAATATATGAATTTATAACAAATTTATATTTATGGTTATCACCAATATTACCAAATACTCCATGGGTAATGGAAACAATAATAGATACAACAATACCAATAGTTTTATTACTATATATTAGATATACCAAGAATAAATTAGACAAGTTTAGAACAAGACAAAAAATTATAAATTCAGACCCACGAAACATAATACCATTAGTTATAATTATAATTTTAGCAATATGGTTTGCAATAGGGATATTTCCTATAAAACCTGTATCAATAGCTTCAGGAAGTATGCAAGAAGAGTTACATATTGGAGATATTGCAATAATAAAAAAATGTAATAGCAATGATGTAAATGTGGGTGATATAATAGAATACCAAATGGAGGGATACACTGTAATACATAGAATAGTAGCTAAAAATCAATCAAAAGGTAAATTTTTCTTTAAAACAAAAGGAGATAATAATGAACAACCTGATACAGAAGTGGTAACTGAAGATCAATTGATTGGAAAAGTCATTTACAAAATTAGATATTTGGGATATCCAGCAATTTGGTTACATCTAATTCAGGAACAAGAACAATTAGAAATTTAGACATAAGATAAAAATAAAAAAGGAGGAAATGATGAGAGCAAAAAGAAATAAAACGAAAAACAGAATTCGTAAATCAACTAAATATATCTATATATTAATTGCTATTGTTCTTATAGTAGTTTCCTCTTATGATTTTTTAAGAAGATTTGGAACAGATTTAAATTTAAAAACTACAAGTAAACAAATATATTCTTACACAAATAAATTTAATTATAATTATGATGTGAATTTAGTTGAAAATAAATATACAAAAGGAATGAATTTATCAGATAAAAGTTTAGCATATATAACAGATTTAATAAATGACATTGATTTAAATATTAATTATGAATACACAGCTGACAAAAGAAGTGATTTAACATACGAATATGAAATAATAGGTAGAATGCAAGCTGTATATACAAAAGATGGAGAAGAACAAAAAGTAATAGAAAGAGATGATACTTTACTTGAAAAGACAATAATTGATGAGAAAACATCTAAAATAAACATTACAGAAAATTTAAAATTAGATTTAAAGGAAAAAAACAATTTGTTGTTAGATTTAAAACAACAAACAGGAATGAGTTTAAAAGCAGTATATTCAGTATTTTTAAAGATAAATGTAAAAACTATAATTGAAGATGAAGAAGTAAATATGGATTATAAACCAGTAGTAACAATAGATTTAGCAGAAAAAACTACACAAGTAAAAGGGGAGAATAATAAAGAAGATACACAATATATTGCAAAACAGGTACCAAAAGATAGCAAAATATCATATACATTTATATTTGATATGATAGGAATGCTAGTAGGAATATTCTTATTAAGATATGCATCAACTGCAAGAGTAACAAATAGAATAAGAAATGAATATAGATATGAATTGAATAGATTGTTAAAACTATGTGAGGATAAGATTGTTAGAGTAAATGATAGACCAGATATCAATGATGAAAATACGGTTACAGTTAGGGATTTTGGAGAGATTGTTAAACTTTCTGAAGAATTATTTAAACCTATTTTATGTTTTATAGATGACGAAGATGATGAAGCATGGTTTACTGTAATGAGTAATAACGTGAACTATAGATATATACTGAGAAAATAAATTTTAAAATTCTTCTCATGCTATGTTGTATTAGAAGAATTTTTTATAAAATATATATAATTTTATTTAATTTAATAGTTTGTTGAGGATAAACAAAACGATGAATAGTCAATATAAAAATATAAAAAAATATAAAAAAAGAAAAGTTAATTTGATTAGTCCGAGACGTGTAATTGTGCTAATTGTCTTAATTTTAATGTTTGCAACAGTTGGGTATTCATATTGGCATACTGAACTTAAAATAGGAGGAACTGTTACAGCAAAGTTAGAAAAAATAATATTTTCTATTACATATAATAATATAGAAAATAGCTCGAACTATCCTAGTACAATAGTACAAAATACAAGGTATGAGACAACATTTACAGGAATAGTTCCTAAATCTATAACTGTTTCAATGGGAGGAACAGAATTAAGTAATGGTACTGGATTTACATATAATAATGGAACATTGATAATTCCCAATGTAACAGGAAATTTAATTATTAATGGAGTAAACAATTCATCATATTCTACAAATATTTTGAATTCAACTTCTGATAGAAGTTTTACTTTAACTTTTTCAAATATGACTTTTGAAAATCTTGTAAATACTTCATTTGAAGTTATAAACAATACAGGGAAAAAAATAAAAAGTATAAATTTTAAAATTAACTATAATTCGTCAGCATCATCTGGTACAACTACTCAAAATTGTAAATTTTTGATAGAAGATGAAAATGGAAGTCAACTAGGAGTATCTTCTATGAATATACCATTGCATGCAAAGAAAGAAAATTACCGTACTAATACTGTAACATTGAAAAATCAGGTTCCTTCTGCAACTGGAACTAAATTTTATATTAAAGTTACATCAGATGATATGGTTAATCCTGATATGTTAATACCCAGTATAGAAGTTGTTACAATTACATATGCGAGTTAAAGTTATATAAATTAATAAAAACCACGAATATTTTCGTGGTTTTTTTATTTCATTATTGACATGAATATTAACATTATTATATAATCACATAAGAAAATAAAACAAGGAGGAAGAAATGAAAAATTTAATCGGAATAGAAGATTTAACAACAAAAGAAATTGAAGAACTAATAAAAGTAGCCGAAAATATTATGCAAAACCCTGAACAATATTCAGAAAAATGTAAGCATAAAAAATTGGCTACTTTATTTTTTGAACCAAGCACGAGAACAAGGCTTAGTTTTGAGGCTGCTATGTATGAATTAGGAGGGAATGTAATAGGATTTTCATCAAGTTCTTCAAGCTCAACATCAAAAGGGGAAAGTGTATCAGATACAATAAGAACTGTTGGATGTTATAGTGACATAATTGCAATGAGACATCCAAAAGAAGGAGCTCCATTAGTAGCAAGTACAAAATCAATTGTACCAATAATAAATGCAGGAGATGGAGGCCATAATCATCCAACACAAACATTAACAGATTTACTTACAATATCTTGTAAAAAAGGAAGATTGGAAAATTTAACAATAGGACTATGTGGAGATTTGAAATTTGGAAGAACAGTACATTCATTAATAACTGCAATGTCAAGATATAATAATGTTAAATTTGTACTTATATCTCCAGAAGAACTAAAAATTCCTGAATATGTAAAAGAAGAAGTATTAGAAAAAAATAATATAGAATATATAGAAACAAATGATATTGAAGAACATATGGACAAGTTAGATATTTTATATATGACAAGAGTACAAAAGGAAAGATTTTTTAATGAAGAGGATTATATTAGATTAAAAGATTACTACATTTTGAATAAAGAAAAACTTGAAAGGGCAAAAAATGATTTATGTATAATGCACCCATTACCAAGAGTAAATGAAATATCAGTTGAAGTAGATGATGACCCAAGAGCATGTTACTTTGAACAGGTACAATATGGAAAATATATAAGAATGGCACTTATTTTAAAATTATTAGAAATAAATTAAAAAGAGAGGATATGGAAATGAATATAGATAGTATTAGGGAAGGAATAGTAATTGATCATATACAAGCTAAAAAAGGATTAGAAATTTATAATGCTTTAAAACTTGGTGATTTGGATTGCTCTGTAGCAATTATTACAAATGCTAGAAGCAATAAAATGGGAAGAAAAGATATAATAAAAATAGATAAAACGATAGATTTAGATTTAGATATTTTAGGATATATGGATCCAAATATAACAATAAATATTATAAAAAAAGATGAGAGAGTAGATAAATATCATGTTGAACTTCCAAAAGAAATTGTTAATATAATTAAATGTAAAAATCCAAGATGTATTACATCTGTTGAACAAGAGTTAAAGCATATATTTGTTTTGAAAGATAAAGAAAAGAAATTATATAGATGTAAATATTGTGAAACCTTGTGCGAAGATTAAGTATAATTTAATAAAAAAGTTAAATTAAAATGGACCTAAGAGGGTCTATTTTTTTATGTTGTAAAATTTAAAAAATACTAGGGCGGTGGTAATTATAGGACAAAACAAAAATTTACATAAAAATGAAAAAATTTCACAAAAACTCTTTACATTGTAATAAAAATGTAATATAATGTTGTCAGCAAATTTTTAAATGACGTAAAATCTTACGGAAGCAAAACATTAAAAAATCAAAAAAGTATAAAATATATCAAAAAATGACATAAAAAACCTAAAGCCGTAAGCAAAAATCTACAAAAACATTTTTAAAAATAAAAAGGGGGAATAACAAAATGGAAAAATTAACATTAAAAATTGTTGCTATTATGCTAATAACAATTTTAAGTATAGCATTAATACCAACAAATGCTTTTGCAGCAGAAAGCAAAAATGTTCAAGTTGTAAAAGCAGAAAATGGAGACTATATTGTCTATGTGCAAGATTTAATGGCTGGAACAGGATTTAGTTTTGCTACTTCAGAAAATTCTGGAGAAACAGAAAGCTCATTAAGCCATATAAGATCAGTACCTGATAATTCAGGAGAAAATCAAGTAGCTGTAATTGAAAAAAATTCAATAACAGATGCAGAAGGAAATTTAGTTACACCAACACTTTATTTATACATTGATGGAACAGAAACAGCATTAGACTTACAAAATGCATTTGATGTTTCAAAAATGGAAGAAGTAGAAACAACAACAAAGAGAATAAACACAACATTAAAAACAAACATTGAACAAAGAAATGAAGAAGTAAATGGTATAAGATACACAGAAACAGTTGGTGGACTTGAAATAACTGATGAAAACAAAGATAGTTCAACATACGAATATGTAAGAACAAAATTACCAGATGCAAACTATTCTGAATTACAAACATTAGCAGATGAATTAAATAATAATTATTCAAGCAAAAATATGTATGAAAAAATTGAATTTGCTAAAGGCTTTTATGAAAAATACAAAAACTTAATAGACCAAGCTACTTGGCAACCAGTTGAGAACTATTTAATAAAACAACCAATAGATGCTCAAAAAGGAGATAAATATATAGTTTTATTAAAAAGAACAGCTGAAGATGGAACAGTAACATATGATGCAAAATTCCTAGAATCATATAGAGAAGACAATGAAGAAAAAATACCAGGAAGAACAGAAACAAAAACAGTACAAGAAACAGCTAAGCTACCAATTACAGGTGATAATTTAATATTATTTGCAGTATTAGCAGTAATTATAATTGCATTAATAGTTGTTTTTACAAAAATGAGAAAAGAAAAAAATCAAGGTAAACACTAATCAATGAAACTAAATATATATAAAACATTTTTTATTATATTAATTATTGCACTAATAATCGTAATTGGATTAATAATAAATAAATATTATAAAAATTATTTAAATGATCAAAAAAATAAAGAAACAGTTGAAACTTTTTCTAGAAGTTTAGAAACAGAAAACAAGAATCAACAGGTAGAATTAAATGGTTATAGAGTAATAGGAATAGTAAAAATTCCCAAAATAGAACTTGAATATCCAATATTAGATATAGATACATATAATCCTGAAGAAACAAAGGAACCTATGAAAATATCAATAGTAAAATATTGGGGAGGGCAAGTAAATGAATTAGGAAATTTATCTATAGCTGGACATAATAATTATGATGGTACAATGTTTGGAAAAACTAAAAAGCTAGAAATAGATGACATAGTAGAGCTTACGGATTTGAATGGAGATACTATACAATATAAAATATATGATAAATTTATAACAGACCCAAATGATGTAACAATACTTGCTACAAATGATGAAACAATAAGAGAAGTAACA
>CAMNPT010000009.1 GCA_946548575.1 uncultured Clostridium sp.
CCGAACACAGAAGTCAAGCCTAAATGTGCCGAAGATACTTGTGGGTTACCCTGCTGGGAAAATAGGTTGTTGCTAGATTTTTTTTGACTAAAATTATTTTTAGTCTTTTTTTTTTTGCTTTATTTAAAATATTGTGTTAAAATATATATGACAATATTTTTATGGAGGAAAAAATGAACGAACAAGTATTAGATTTGTATAAAATATTAGGAACTAGTAGAAGAGCTTTAGCATATTCAGGTTTTAGTATTAAGAAAAGAAATGATGTAGAGATTAATGATTTTATTAAAGATAAATATTTAACAGCTTTAAGAACGATAGAGATTTCTAAGGTTAATGCATCACCTGAAAAAATAAAAGAATTGGAAGAACAAGCAAAATTAGTAGAATATGCATATAGAAAATTAAGAACACCATATTTAAGAGATCAATATAATTCTCAATTAGATGAATTAAAAAAAGAAAATGAAAATAATTTAATAAGTGCTATACCAGAACAAAAAAATGCATATGATGTTTTAAACACAACTAGAGATGCAATCAATAATAGAAGTGATGCTGATAATGATTTATTCTTAGAAGAGCGAAAAAATAAGTTAATATCTAAATATGAAGCAATGATTATTATAAGTAATTCGTTCAGTGAAAAAGAAAAAATAAGCTTAAAAATTAAGGAAATTGAAGAAAATTATCAATTAATTAAAAATGCACAATGTAGAAAAAAATATGATGAAACTTTAAAAATAATGGAAGAACGTAGAAATAGAATTAAAAGAAAAGAAAATATAAGATTAAAGTTTTCTCATCTTAGAGAGTTTATGCCAACTTTAATAGATTATAAAACAGAAGATGTAAATCATATTACTAGAGAAAAAAATATTGTAAAAAAACATGAAGAATCACCTGAATATAAATATTTAAATAATAACAATCAAGAAATTAGAATAAAACAAATTTCAAAAGTAAGTTTTATGAACTGGGAAAAAATGATAGATCATTTAAATGAATATGAAATTACCAGAAACGTTGATGGAAGAGAAAAAAGAGACAGAATATATACTCCAAGTATATCATTTTTTGAATTAAGTAATCAAGGTTCTGATTATTATAATTGTGTTATTAATGAATTATTGTCAGAGGATTTTATTGAAGGATCAAAATATAATGCAGGTTATATTGGAAGTGTAGATAAAAATAAAGAAGGTAAATATATTACAACACTTGATAAAACAAATTTAAAAGGAAGAGACAAAGAAATGTTAACTGCTGTTATGTTATTGAGAAATATGGAAAAAAGAAAAGAAAAAAATAGTAAAGGTGGAGAAAAGGAACATGAGTAAAGTAAGTTGGAAACCTGGTACATTTTTATATCCTATTCCAGCTGTAATGGTAAGTTGTGGAACAATGGAAAAATCAAATATTATTACAGTTGCATGGACAGGAATTATAAATAGTGACCCAGCAATGGTTTATATTTCAGTAAGACCAACAAGATATTCTTATAATATAATCAAAGAACAGGGAGAGTTTGTTATAAATTTAACAAATGAAAGTCTTTGTAAGGCAACAGATTGGTGTGGTGTTAGGTCAGGATCAAAATATAATAAATTTAAAGAAATGAACCTACATAAAGAAGAAGCATATTTTGTAAAATGTCCAATGATAAAAGAAAGCCCTGTATCAATAGAATGTAAAGTTAAAGAAATAAAAGAATTAGGATCACATCACATGTTTGTAGCTGAAGTTCTATCAATTGATGCTGATGAAAAATATATTGATGAAAAAGGAGCTTTTGATATTTCCAAATGTAATTTAATATCATATTTAAATGGCCATTATTATTCAATGGGAAATAAATTAGGAAAATTTGGATTTTCTGTACAAAAAAAGAAAAAATAAAAAAAGACACAATGTGTCTTTTTTTTAATAATTATTTTTTTTGAATTTCTTATAATATAAAACCAATAATATAAATAAAATTATAATTATATATATTAATATATTACTAAAACCTGCAAAAGGAAGAATTTTATTACTTATTGTGTTATTATCTTTGTTTGCAGATGAAGCGCTTGTATTATTGTAAGTATAAGTATCTTTATCTGATTCATTTTTTTCAACAATGTTATATGTTTTTGATGCTACACCTGTATAATTATTAATTCCTTCTATAGTTATTGTAGCAGTTCCTTTGTTTATGTTATTTGAATAAGTAACTGTGTAATCTTTTCCTTCTTCTAATTCTATATGATCACTTGTAATAATCAATCTTGGTTTTATTTCTTTTCCTGTATATAATTGATCTTCAATATCATCAATTAGTGTAAAATTAATATCTTTTTTAATTATATTAAAATCCTTTTTTACTTCTCCAGTATAGTTTCCAATACCTTTTATTGTTAATGTACCAACACCAATATTTATATTATTATCATAAGATAAAGTATAATCTTTATTTTTTATAAGGACATAATCTTCATCTTTTAAAACAATTTCTGGTGTTATATTTTTTCCAGTATATATTTTATCAACTATCTCAGTGCAATTAATGTCTGAAATATTTTTTAAATCTGAGGTTGTATTTTCTTCTATTTGAAAAGATACATTTGTTTCTGAACTATAATTGTTAATACCATTTATAGTTATTGTTGCAGTTCCAGTATTGATGTTATTTTGGTATTCTAATGTATAATCTTTATCTAAAATTAGTTTTGATGAACCATTTGTAATTAAAATATCAGGTTTTACCTCTTGACCAGTATAGGTCTGGTTTTCTATTTGAGCAATTTGAGTGTTAGAAATCTCTAGAGGATTAATTACAAATTGTTTAGATATATTTCCAGTATAGTTTCCAATACCAGTAATAACTACTGTTGCATTACCTGCATTAACATTGTTTTTATATGTTAGTAAATAATCTTTATCTTTATATAGAAGTTCTCCATTGTTTTTAATTTCTACTAATGGTGTAATTGCAAATCCTGTATATGTTTGGTCATCTATATTTGAAATGTTTAATTTAGATATATCTTGTTTACTATTTGATTCTTTTATATTAAAAGTTTTAATAACTTTTCCACTATAATCTCCAATTCCGGTTATACTAACTTGAGCTTGTCCAACATTTTTGTTGTTAATATAAATAAGTGAGTAGTCAGTATCTTCAACTAATGTTTTAGAGCCATCTTTGATAACTACAGAAGGTGTTAATAAATTACCAGTATAATTCATATCTTTAATTTCAGAAATTGTTAATTTTGAAATATCCTTCTTTTCTGAAATAGAAGTTAAAACATCTAATATTCTTGTTGCAATCTTTTGATGACCAGCTTCGTTTGGATGAGGGTCAAAAATAAAAATCTTTTCTTTTAAACTAATATTAACGTTTGTAAGTCTTGGATTTGTTGTATTAAAATCATCATATATTTTAGCAATTTTATAATTTTTTTCAGAATTACTTTTTTCCTTAAGTATTCTATTTAATTGATTAATTGGTTCATCAACAAATCCGCTTAAGTCGTAATTTAGTAGTGAAATTTCATAATAAGGATTATAAAATTGTGTTGCAACAAGTGTAGCATCAGGATTAAGCTCTTTAATATATTTATATGATTTATCCCAATATTCAGAATATGTGTTTATGTTAGCATTTATTTTTTGTTTAGTTTCATTACTTGTAAAGAAATTATATATTTGGTTAAGCATTGAATATTGTTTAAGCAGTGAAGAATTAAGAATAACTTGTTTAGCTTTTTCTTCAAAATTAGAATCATTAGCATCTATACCAGTTACACTAGCTACGGCTTCAATAGCTATTCCTAACAATTCATTAGATCCAATAGAAACAGTTATTAAATCAGCATTTTTTATTGCATTTTGGTAAGATGAATCAGTTGTAATTTTCTCATAATATTCTTTACATGTCATACCAGAAATAGCAAGATTTTTGAAATTTGATTCAGAAACACCTATTTTTTTTCTAACAATTTGGGCATAACTACCGTGAGTTTCTATCTGTTAAACCATAACCAAATGCAATACTATCACCCATAGCAAGATAATTAGTATATTTTGGGGAAGATGCATAAGAAAAAATAGGTATAAATAGTTCAATTAGTATTATAGCACTAATTAAAATTGAAAATATATTTTTTAATTTTTTTATCATTTGAAACAATCTCCTATAAAATAATTTAACTTTATACTTTTATACTATTATAAATTAAATAAAAAGTCAATAGAATTAATTGTAAAAAAAGAAAAATTATTGGCTAAAACCATTGACACATAGTAAAAAAAATGATAAAATAGATAAGCATATGTGGAAAAACATATGCTCACATCGTTTTAAAAAAAAGGTAAAAATACGGAGGTGTTATTTTATGGCAGCAAAAGGACCAAGAGAAAATATAACTTTAGAATGCACAGAATGTAAAAGAAGAAATTATATGACTTCAAAAAATAAAAGAAATAATACAGATAGACTAGAAATAGTTAAATATTGCAAATTCTGTAAAAAACGTACAACACATAAAGAAACTAAATAGTTTTAAAGCTATTTTAAGGAGGATATAAAATGGCTAAAAAAGAAGCAAATAAAAAAGAAATGAAAAACAAAAAGAGTTTTTTTAAAGATTTTAAAGCTGAATTAAAAAAAGTAAGTTGGCCAACACCAAAACAATTAGTAAACAATACTGTTGCAGTTGTATCAATTGTTCTATTAACAGCTGTTATTGTATTTGTATTAGATGTTGTATTTGAAAATATTAATAAACAAGGAATTAACAAAATTAAAGAAGTTATTGCAACAAATACAACTGAAGAAAATTCAACTGAAGAGGAAACCACAGATAATTCTGAAGAAGAGAAAACTGAAGAAAATAAATCAGCAGATTCTGATGAAACAGTTGAAGCAGAAAATGATACAAATGCAGAAAGTAATGAATAAAGTAGCCAATAAATATAATTTAAAGGAGGCTTAAAAAAGTGTCTCAAAAAGATTATGATATGGTAGCTAGATGGTATGTAGTACATACATATTCTGGTTATGAAAATAAAGTAAAAACAGACTTAGAAAAAACAATAAAAAACAGAGAATTAGAAGATTACTTTTTTGACATAATAGTTCCTATGGAGGAACAGATAGAAATAAAGGACGGAAAAAGGAAAACAAATCTAAAAAAAGTATTTCCTGGATATGTACTAATAAAAATGATAGTAACTGAACAATCTTGGTATATAGTAAGAAATACAAGAGGTGTTACAGGATTTGTAGGTTCAGGAACTGATCCAATTCCATTAACTGATGATGAAATCAGAAATATGGGATTTGAAGATATTCCGGTAAATGTAGATTATGAAGTAAATGAACAAGTACAAGTAATGAATGGACCTTTTGAAGGGTTTGTAGGTACAGTTCAAGAAATAAATACAGAAAAACATAAAGTAAAGGTTCTAGTATCTATGTTTGGAAGAGAAACACCAGTAGAATTAGAATTTTCACAAGTTCAAAAAGTTAAATAAAAAGGGAGGTGCCACTAAAATGGCAGAAAAAGAAATTTCAAACATTATTAAATTACAAATTGAAGCAGGAAAAGCATCACCAGCTCCACCAGTTGGTCCAGCATTAGGTTCAAGTGGTGTTAATATTATGCAATTCGTAAAAGAATTTAATGATAGAACTGCAAATCAACCTGGAATGATTATACCAGTAGTTATAACAGTTTATAAAGATAAATCTTTTGAATTTATAACTAAAGTACCACCAGTTCCAGTTTTAATAAAAAAAGCAATAAATATCCAAAAAGGTTCAGGAAAACCAAATATGGAAAAAGTTGCAAAAATTACTAAAGCACAAGTAAAAGAAATTGCTGAAACAAAAATGCCAGACTTAAATGCTGCATCAATTGAAACAGCTATGAGCATGGTTGAAGGAACAGCACGTTCTATGGGCGTTACTGTTACAGATTAATTAATTAAATTGGGAGAACAAAAGTTGATTGTTCGCTAATACCAAAGGAGGTAATAAAATGGGAAAAGTATCTAAAAGATATGCAAAAAGTCTAGAAATGATAGACAAAACTAAAGAATATGAAATTAAAGAGGCATTAGATTTAATAGAAAAAATGCCAAAAACAAAATTTGATGAAACAGTAGAATTACATGTTAAATTAGGTGTTGATTCAAAATATGCAGATCAACAAGTTAGAGGTACAGTAGTACTTCCAAATGGAACAGGTAAAACACAAAGAGTTTTAGTATTTGCTAAAGGTCCAAAAGCTGATGAAGCTGAAAAAGCAGGAGCAGACTTTGTAGGAGCAGAAGAATTAATACCAAGAATTCAAAATGATGGATGGTTTGATTATGACGTTGTAGTTGCAACACCTGATATGATGGGAGTTGTAGGAAGATTAGGTAAAGTATTAGGACCTAAGGGATTAATGCCAAATCCTAAATCTGGTACAGTTACAATGGATGTAACAAAAGCTGTAAATGAAATAAAATCTGGTAAAGTAGAATATAGATTAGATAAAAATAATATTATACATTTAGGATTTGGAAAGGTTTCATTTGGAGTTGATAAATTATTAGAAAACTATGATGTTATTATGAATGCAATAATAAAAGCAAAACCAGCAGCAGCTAAAGGTCAATACATCAAAGGTGTAGCTATAGCAACTTCTATGGGACCAAGTGTAGCTGTTGATCAAAAATAATTTAAATATATTATAGCCAAAGACAGTAGGCAAAAGTTAAGTCCTACCGAGGTAAAAGTAAGAAATTAATAAACGTTTCTTTTGTTTACTTTGGTAGTGACAAAAGAAACGTTTTTAAATTTTAATTATATATAACTAATTCTGGGAGGTGAAAAGATTAATGGCAAGTGAAAAAATATTAAACCAAAAGAAAGAAGAAGTTAAAAATTTAGCAGAAAAAATGAAAAATGCTAAGTTAATACTTTTAACAGATTACAGAGGAATCAATGTTACAGATGATACAAATTTAAGAAGAGATTTAAGAAAAGTAAATGCTACTTGCACTATTATAAAAAATAATATTACAAGAAGAGCTTTAGCTGAATGTAAAATTGAAGGATTAGAAGATCAACTTATAGGACCAACAGCAGTTATTATGTGTGAGGAAGACTATTTAGAAGCTTCTAAAATAATTTATAAATTCAGTAAAGATAATGATTACTATAAAATTAAAGGTGGAGTAATTGACGGAAAAGTTATGACAGCAGAAGAAATTATTACTCTTGCAAAATTACCATCAAGAGATGTATTACTATCTATGCTTGCTGGTGCATTATTATCAAATATTTCAAAAGTTGCAGTTGCATTAAATGAAGTTAAAAAACTTAAAGAAGAATCAGGTGAAAATGTAACTGTTGCAGTAGAAACATCTAATGCAGAAGAAGCTAAAGCAGAAGAGCCAGCTGAAACAACAGCTGAATAATAAAAAAGTGTTGTACACTATAAAAACTAAATAATAAAATAAAAAAATTAGGAGGATTTTAAAATGGAAAAAATAGAAAAAATAATCGAAGAAATCGATAGCTTAACAGTTGTTGAATTAAATGACTTAGTAAAAGCTATTGAAGAAAAATATGGAGTATCTGCAGTAGCTGCAGCTGCACCAGTAGCAGGAGGAGCTGCAGGAGCTGAAGCAGCAGAAGAAAAATCATCATTTGATGTTGTATTAGCATCAGCTGGAGATCAAAAAATTAAAGTTATCAAAGTAGTTAGAGATGCTACAGGATTAGGATTAAAAGAAGCTAAAGAATTAGTAGATGGAGCACCTAAAACAGTTAAAGAAGGAGTTTCTAAAGAAGAAGCTGAAGACTTAAAAGCTAAATTTACTGAAGTTGGAGCTACAATTGAATTAAAATAATTTTAAATAAAAAACTCGAAATCAAATTTTTGGTTTCGAGTTTTTTGTATTGTATTGTATATCAGACATTAGGGCTTGTTTTTTTGCCTAAAAAAGTATATAATATATAACATATTGATTAAGGAGATGATAAACGATGCAAGTAAGTAAAGAAGAGATTTTACATATAGCAGATTTAGCAGACTTATATATTGAAGAAAGTGAAATAGATAATTATATTTTAAATTTACAAGATATATTAAATTTTGCGAATATTGTTAGTAATGCAAATGTAGATGATTTAGATATAACAATAGGTGCAAATGAAGAGAAAAATAAATTTAGAAAGGATGAGATACAAAAATTTGAAGATACAAAAAGTTTATTACAAAATGCAGATGAAATTGAGCAAAATATGTTCAAAATACCAAAAGTGATAAATTAAATACATAAATTTTTCATTTGACATCCTAAAATTTATATATTTAATTTGCAGGATAGTATTTTAAAATTGGAGGAATTTTAATGAATATTACTGAATTAACTGTTTATGAGTTACAAGAAAAAATAAAAAATAAAGAATTAACAATCACAGAAATTTCAAAAGCATACACAGATAGAATAAAGGAAAAAGAAAATGATGTACAAGCTTTTGTAACAACTTTATTAGATGAAGCTGAAACTCAAGCAAAAGAAATAGAAGCAAAAATAAATGAAGGTGAAAACTTAGCAGAGTTTTCAGGTATCCCAATTGGAATTAAAGATAATATTTGTACAAAGGGAATAAAAACAACATGTAGTTCAAAGATGTTAGAAAATTTTGTTTCACCTTATAATGCTACAGTTGTTGAAAAATTGAATAATCATAATTTAATAAATATTGGTAAACTAAATATGGATGAATTCGCAATGGGAGGCTCTACTGAATATTCATATTTCAAAACAACAAGAAATCCATGGAATCTAAATAAAGTACCAGGAGGTTCTTCCGGAGGCTCTGCTGCTGCTGTAGCTGCTAATATGGTACCTTGGGCTTTAGGATCAGATACAGGTGGTTCTATTAGACAACCAGCCTCTTTTTGTGGTGTTGTAGGTTTAAAACCAACATATGGTTTAGTATCAAGATATGGATTGGTTGCATTTGCTTCATCATTAGATCAAATAGGTCCTATAACAAAAGATGTACGTGATAGCGCAATTTTGTTAAATATAATTACAGGACATGACAAAAATGATTCAACTTCAATCCAAAAAGAAAAGGTTGATTACACAAAATGTTTAAAAAATGATGTAAAAGGTTTAAAAATAGGTGTTCCAAAAGAATTTTTTGCAGAAGGTATAAATTTGGAAGTAAAAAAATCACTTGAAAACGCAATTGAAAAATACAAAGAATTAGGTGCTGATGTTGAAGAATTTTCATTAGATATTGCAAAATATTCATTGGCAACATATTATATAATTGCTTGTGCAGAAGCAAGTTCAAACTTAGGTAGATTTGATGGAATTCGATATGGACATAGAGCAAAAGATTTAAAGGATTTAGAGGATTTATTTAAAAAATCAAGAAGTGAAGGATTTGGTGCAGAGGTAAAAAGAAGAATAATACTTGGAACTTATGTGCTATCTTCTGGATATTATGATGCTTATTACAAAAAAGCACAACAAGTACGTACATTAGTAATGAAGGAATTTAACAAAGCATTTGAAAAATATGATGTAATTTTAACACCAACATCACCAACAGTAGCATATGATATTGGTTCAAAATTAAATAATCCTTTAGAAATGTATTTATCAGATATTTGTACAGTATCTGTAAATATTGCGGGATTACCAGGAATATCAATTCCATGTGGTATTGATGGTAATGGAATGCCAATTGGTATGCAATTAATAGGAAACAAATTTAAAGAAGAAATAATATTAAATGCAGCATATACATTTGAACAAAAAATTAAATTCAGAGAAAACTATAAACCAGAGTTTAAAGGAGGTGCTAAATGATGTTAAGAGAAGATTATGAAATGGTAATTGGTCTTGAAGTTCATGCTGAACTTTCAACAAAAACTAAAATATTCTGTTCTTGCCCTACAGGATATGGAGCAGAACCAAATACACAAATATGCCCAGTATGTACTGGAATGCCAGGAGCACTACCTGTTTTAAATGAAAAGGTTGTTGAATATGCTGTAAAAGCAGGATTAGCAACAGGATGTGAAATTTCAAGAGATAGTAAAAATGATAGAAAAAATTATTTTTATCCAGATACACCAAAAGCTTATCAAATATCTCAATTTGATAAACCATTATGTGAACATGGAAAAATTGAAATAAATACAAGTTCTGCAAAAAAAGAAATTGGAATAACAAGGATTCACATTGAAGATGATGCAGGAAAATTAAATCACAGTGAATTTGGAAGTGGAAGTCTAATAGACTTAAATAGAGCTGGAGTACCATTAATCGAAATAGTATCTGAACCAGATTTTAGAAATACGGAAGAAGTGGATTTGTATTTAAAAAAATTAAAATCAATATTAGAATATATAGAAGTATCAGATTGTAAAATGGAAGAGGGATCATTTAGAGCAGATGTAAATGTTTCTGTTAGAAAAAAAGGAGAAAATAAATTTGGTACACGTACAGAAATGAAAGGTATGAGTTCATTAAGAAGTATAACAAGAGCAATAGAATATGAGGCAGAAAGACAGGCAGAAGTTTTAGAAAATGGAGGTATAATTAATCAGGAAACACTAAGATGGGACGATGTATCTGGTAAAACATTTTCAATGAGAGAAAAAGAAAATGCAAATGACTATAGGTATTTTCCAGAACCAGATTTGGTAGCAATAAAATTATCTGAAGAATATATTCAAAACATAAAAGATACTCTACCTGAATTACCAGAAAGCAGAAAACAAAGATATTTAGAAGAATATAATCTATCTGAAAAAGATGCCAATATAATAACAGGTTCAAAATACTTATCAGATTTGTTTGAAAAAACAATTCAAATTTGCAATAATCCTAAAGCAGTAAACAATTGGATTATATCAGATATATCAAGAATATTAAATGAAAAAGAAATGGAAGCAATAGACATTCCATTTGGAGAGCATGAACTAGGAAAATTAATAATTTTAATAGATAAAGGCACAATAAGTTCTAAAATTGGAAAAGATGTACTAGAGGAATTATTTAAAAATCCAAGAGACCCAGAAGAAATAATAAAAGAAAAAGGATGGACTCAAATATCTGATGAAGGGGCAATAAGAGAAATAGTATTAAAAATATTAGAAGAAAATACACAATCAATAGCTGATTACAAAGCAGGAAAAGATAGGGCATTAGGATTTTTAGTTGGGCAAGCAATGAAACAAACTAAAGGAAAAGCAAATCCTCAAATGTTAAATAAAATGTTTATAGAAGAAATGAGGGATTAAGGGACGTTCTTCTTTTCCCTCTTTTAGGGATTAAGGGACACTCCTTGACAAAATTAAAATTGTCAAAGAGTGTTCTTTTTAATTCATCATTTCTTTTTTTAATCCATCAACAACAAAACTACAAACTATAAACTCAATTCCAAAGATTATACTCATTTTAAATAATTTAAGACCGATATAAAAATATATTGGAGTTGAAAAAAATGATATATATGTAAGTAAAATTAGACATGATAACAAGCTTAATCCTAAACAAAACATTAATCCTTTTTTTAATATTTTATATGTAGTTTTTTCAAATCCATTGTATGTTTCTAAAATTTTTTTAAATATAAACATAATACACCTCAAAAAATAATATCTAATATTATATTAACATAAAACTAAAGCTCAAGCAATGGTAAAAAATGATAATATGTAAACTAACTTGCCAAATATCTCCGACCCCAATGGCAACAATGCCAACAAAAAAATTGCCAAAGTAGGAAATATAATCCTTTTGGCAATTTTTAAAATAAAAACTATGCATAATTTTTATTTAGTTTAAGCATTTGCTGCGTTTAATTTTTTTGATAAATTAGATTTTTTTCTAGCTGCTGTGTTTTTTACTATAACACCTTTTGTACAAGCTTGGTCTATTTTTTTTGTAGCTTCTACGAATAAAACTTTTGCTTCATCCATTTTTCCAGCTTCAATAGCTTCTTCAAATTTTCTAACAGCTGTTCTGTATCCAGATTTTATCATATTATTTCTTAATGTTTTCTTTTCTATTATTTTAACTCTTTTTTTTGCTGATTTGATATTTGGCATATTATTTAGCACCTCCTCTTAGTCTATTTATGTTTTTAACTGTTTAACAGTTTTCTTAAGAACATATTATATTCTAACATATTTTTAGTGGAAATGCAAGTAAATTAGGCAAATCCACTAAATTTATATTAATATTTATTTATTACTTGCTGTTTCTGTAGTTTCTATTTCTGAAGCACAGTGTGCACATTTAACTGCTTTATATGGTATTTCACTTAAGCAGTATGGACATGTTTTTGTTTCTGGTTCTGTTTTTTCAGTTTCATCTTTTTCATTTTTTTTGATTAAGTTACTTCCTAGATTATTTATTTTATTGATATAACGTATAACAATAAATATTGTGAAAGCAATAATTAAGAAGTTGATAATAGCTGTTATAAAGTTACCATATTTAATTGAACTGCTTCCTATTTGTAATACTAAATCAGAAAAGTCAACTTTACCTGTAATCATAGCTACTATTGGCATAATAACATCTTCTACTAAAGAAGTTACGATTTTTTGGAATGCACCACCGATAACAACACCGACAGCTAAATCCATTACATCACCTTTCATGGCAAATTCTTTGAATTCTTTCAACATATTAAATTCCCCCTTAAAATTCACAACTATATTTTACTATAAATGTCTAATTTTGTCAATCCATATTTTTTTATCAAAGTTATTGTAAAATAGGGAAAATTATGATATATTGTGAAAAGAAATGGAGGGATATATATGATAGCTATAGGAAGTGACCATGGAGGATATAGATTAAAAGAGGAAATAAAAAAATATTTGGATGAACAAAGAATAGAATACAAAGATTTTGGTTCTGAAAGTGAAGAAAGAGTAGATTACCCTGATATTGCAAAATTAGTTTCAAAAGCAGTATTGAGTGATAAATTTGAAAGTGGAATTTTGGTGTGTCGTTCAGGAATTGGAATGAGTATAGTTGCTAATAAATTTAAAGGAATAAGATGTGCACTTTGTCATAATGAATATACAGCAAAGTATGCTAAATTACATAATAATAGTAATATATTAGCACTTGGTGCAGATGATGTAACTACAAATCAAGCCATTTGCATTTTAAGAATGTGGATAGCAACTCAATTTGAAGGTGGAAGACATCAAGAAAGAATAGAATTAATAGAAGAAATAGAAAAAGAAAATATGAAATAGGGGGCTAGATAAAATATGTGGGGAGATGTAGCAATTGCATTTTTACTAGCATTCATAGTAACTTTTATGGCAACACCATATACAATAAGAATAGCAAAAAAAATAGGTGCAGTTGATATTCCAAAAGATGAAAGAAGAATGCACAAAAAAGTAATGCCTAAATTTGGTGGACCGGCAGTAATATTAGGTTTTTTTATTTCAATTATATATTTATTAATTGTAATGAGCTTAGAAAAAACTATTGATTTAAATGGAATAGAACAATATGGAAAAAAACTAATTGGAATGTTTTT
This sequence comes from uncultured Clostridium sp., assembly GCA_946548575.1. GTDB lineage: Bacteria > Bacillota > Clostridia > TANB77 > CAG-508 > CAG-269. The sequence continues at coordinate 13,586 of CAMNPT010000009.1, forward strand.
TGGTATTGTAGTTATAACAATAACCTGTGTAATTGATGATATAAAAACAATAAAACCAATAACTAAATTAATAGGTCAAACAATAGCAGCAATTATCGTAGTTGCTTTTGGAGTTAACATTGGAAATTTTAATATTGCAATTATTGGTTCAGGTGAAATTAATGAAATATTTTCTTCAATATTAACTGTATTATGGATAATTGGTGTAACAAATGCAATTAATTTAATTGATGGATTAGATGGGCTTTCATCAGGAATTTCTGTAATATCAGCAATTTCTTTGTTGGTAATATTTGTTTTAAATGGTTCACCATTTATATCAATTATATTAATAACATCATTAGCAGGTGCATTAGTTGGATTTTTACCATATAATTTTGCACCAGCAAAAACTTTTATAGGAGATACAGGTTCAAATTTTTTAGGTTTTTCATTATCAATAATATCAATTTTGGGTGTTGCAAAAACTTATACTATAGCTGTAATTGTATTACCACTTATTGTACTTGGACTTCCAATATTTGATACTTTATGGGCTATTATTAGAAGATTAATAAAAGGAAAATCTATAAAAGCAATTTTTAAAGCAGATAAAGGACATTTACATCATAGAATAGTAGCAAAGGGATTTAGCCAAAAACAAGCAGTTCTAATTTTATATGGAATAAGTGCAACATTTGGAATATTTGCAGTTATATTATTAGATAGTGGAATATGGAAAGCGTTATCATTTTTATTAATGGTAATTGTAGCAATAGGGATAGGATATAAAAATTTTCAAGAAGATAAAACAGAAAATGGAAAATATGAATGTGTTGAATGTAGGTATATTTATAATCCTAAATATGGAAATGAAAGAGCTGGAATAAAGCCTGGAACAACATTTGAAGAATTACCAAAAGATTGGACTTGTCCAGTTTGCGGTGAAGGAAAGGATATGTTTGAAAAAAATGACAGATAAAATTACAAAATTATTAGCTTATAATGGTAAAATATCAATTGTGTGTATAGATTCAACAAATTTGGTAGAACAAGCAAGAATTACACATGATTTAAGCCCTGTAGTAACAGCAGCATTTGGAAGGATGCTTACAATAACTGCAATAATGGCACAAGAAATGAAAAATAAAACAGATAAATTAACTATACAAGTAAAAGGAAATGGCGAAATAGGAACAATGTTAACTGTAGCCAATAATAAACCTAAAATTAAAGGATATGTAACAAATCCTTATGTAGATTTACCATTAAATGAATTTGGAAAATTAGATGTTGGTAAAGCAGTAGGTTATGAAGGTTATATAAATGTTATAAAGGATATTGGTTTAAAGGATCCATATATAGGTATTTCACCATTAACATCTGGTGAAATTGCAGACGATTTTACAAATTATTTTGTTAATTCAGAACAAAGAAATTCTGCAGTTGCATTAGGTGTTTTAGTAAACAAAGATGGTGTAAAATCAGCTGGAGGATACTTAATTAATCCAATGCCAGATGCTGGAGAAGATGAAATAGCAAAAGTTGAACAAGCAATATTTAAAGCCGGAGCAATTTCTAAAATGTTAAATGAAAATTTAAGTTTGCTAGAGATTGCAAAAAGAGTAACTGGTGATGAAAATGTAAAAATAATAGAAGACAATATAATACCTGTTTATGAATGTGATTGTTCAAAAGAAAAAATGGCAGGAGCTTTAGCAACTATAGGTAAAACTGAGCTAGAAAAAATAATAACTGAAGAAGGAGAAGCGGAATTAGTTTGTCATTTCTGCAATAAAAAATATAAATTTAGTAAACAAGAATTACAAGAAATTTCAACCAACGGGGTCAACCAACGGGGACGGACCTTTTGGTTGAATGATTAATAAATAAAAATATAATTATAAATTATAAAAAAATTCAACCAAAAGGTCCGTCCCCGTTGGTTGACCTCGTTGGTTGAAAAATGAAAGGAAGTTTAGAAGATGGAAAATAATATTTTAATTTTTGGACATAAAAACCCAGATACAGATTCAATATGCTCTGCATTGGTAAAGGAATTGATGGATAAAAATGATTCAGAAAAAGCTGTAAGATTAGGTAATATAAATAAGGAAACACAATATGTTTTAGATTATTTAGGAATTGAGGCTCCTAAATTAATAGAAAATGTAGATGAGGGGCAAAAAGTAATATTAGTTGATCATAATGAATTTACTCAAAGTGTTACAGGAATAGAAAAAGCTAAAATATTAGAAGTAATAGATCACCATAGAATTTCTAATTTTGAAACATCAGAACCATTATATTATAATGCGAAACCTTATGGTTGTACTTCAACAATATTGTTTGAAAATTACAAACAACTAGGAGTACCAATAAACAAAACAGAGGCAATATTAATGGCAAGTGCTATTATATCTGATACGCTTTTACTAAAATCTCCAACAACAACTGAAAAAGATAAAAATGCTTTAGAAGAATTAGGTAAAATAGCTGATATTAATATAAATGAATATGGTTTAGAAATGCTTAAAGCTGGAACAGATTTAGATGATTTTTCAGCAGATGAATTAGTTAATCTAGATGCGAAAAAAGTTGAAAAAAATGGTACTAAGTTTGTTATAGCACAGGTTAATACTGTAAGCATACCAGAGGTTTTGAAAAGGCAAGATGAATTAGAAAAAGCAATGGAAAATGAAATAGAAAAAAATGGTTTAGATTTATTTGTGTTAGCAATTACAGATATATTGAACAGCAATTCTGAAATAATATCTTTAGGAAATAAACAAGATGTTGTTGAAAAAGCTTTTGATATTTCTTTAGATAATAACAGGGTATTTTTAGAAGGTATTGTATCACGAAAAAAACAAATATTACCTAATATTGATAAAAATTTGTAATTAAATTGGCATAATCAAAGTAGAATTAAAAGAGGATAATATTAGGAGTGATTTAATGGAAAAAACAAAAGAAACTTTTATGCAAGGGGTTTTAACACTTATATTTTCACAAGTTTTAATAAAAGTATTAGGATTAGTATATACATTATATTTAACAAATAGGCAGGGATTCGGAGATACAGGAAATGGTATTGTTGCAGCTAGTTATCAAATTTATGCAATGTTACTTACAATTTCTTCTATAGGAGTTCCAAATGCGATATCAAAATTAATATCTGAAAGAGTTGCAGTACGGTGATCATAAGGGAGCACATAGAATCTTTAAAATTGCATTTGCAACTTTTGCTGTTATAGGATTAATTGGTAGTTTGATGTTATTTTTCGGAGCAAAAGTTATATCAAATGTGTGGTTGCAAATACCTGAGGCTGAAATGACAATGGTTGCTCTTTCACCAGCAATATTTTTTGTTGCAATTTCTTCTGTTATGAGAGGATATTTTAATGGAAAACAAAACCTGAGAGCAACAGCAAGATCTCAAACATTAGAACAAGTATTTAAAACAGCACTAACTGTTATATTAGTTGAAATTATTGCCATTGTTTCAAATGTATCAACTGAATGGATGGCAGGTGGAGCAACTTTAGCTACAACATTAGCAACTATGGCAGGTTTTGGATATTTATATTTATTTTATAAAGTACAATCTAAAGAATTAGCAAAAGAAATAAAACAGTCAACAAATTATAAATATGAAAGAATAAGTACAATTATAAAAAATATTCTAATGGTGTCAATACCAATAGCATTAACTGCAATAATGTCTTCACTTAATAAAAATATAGATTCATTTACAGTAGTAAGAAGTTTAAAACAATTTTTACCTGAAGATTTAGCAATTGAGCAATATGGAATTTTAGGTGGGAAAGTTGATACATTAACAAGTTTGCCACTATCTATAAATGTAGCTTTTAGTACAGCATTAGTTCCTGCAATATCAGCTGCTAAAGCAATAAATGATAAGAAAACAATAACAAGAAAAACATCATTTTCATTATTAACTTCTATGTTAATAGGATTGCCTTGTACAGTAGGAATGTTTATATTTGCAGGTCCTATTTTACAATTATTATTTCCAAGGGCAAGTGCAGGAGAGACAATTTTACAAATTAGTAGTTTAACAATAATATTTACAATTTTAGACCAAACAATTAATGGAGCATTACAGGGATTTGGAAAATTAAGAATACCAGCAATTTCTTTAGGAATTGGGGTAATTGTAAAACTAATAATGAATTTAATATTGGTTCCAATTCCTCAGATAGGAGTAAATGGAGCAGCATGGGGATCAGTAGCTTGTCATGTCGTTGCATTTACAATTTCTATAATTGCACTTACAAAAAATATAAAATTAGATTTAACAATTTCGAAATTTGTAATTAAACCAGTAATTGCATCAGCAATTATGGGAATATGTTCATATTTTATTTATATGGTACTTTTAAATATAGTAAGTATAAAATTAGCTACATTAATTGCAATAATATCTGCTGTAATTATCTATTTACTTGCAATAGCAGTGTTAAAAATATTCAAAAAAGATGAAATTATAATGTTACCAGTAGGTGAAAAAATTTATAAAATTCTTGAAAAGCTAAAAATATATTAAAAAAATACGAAAAAAAGAAGGATTTTAGGGATTTTTGGCGAATAAAAATAATAGTAGTTTATTTATTACTATTGTTCAGGTAATAAATACTACATATACATTATATCTTAATAGGAGGTAATTTAAATGAACAAAGCTGAATTAATCGCAGCAATGGCTGCAAAAACAGGAGACACTAAAAAAGCAGCTGAGAACTCAGTAAACGCTTTTGTAGAAGTAGTAACAAATTCACTAAAAAAAGGAGAAAAAGTTCAATTAGTTGGATTTGGATCTTTTGAAGTAAGAAAAAGAGCAGCTAGAAAAGGTAGAAACCCACAAACTAAAGAAGAAATCAAAATACCTGCATCAAAAGCTCCAGTTTTCAAAGCTGGTAAAGCATTAAAAGAAGTTGTAAACAAAAAATAAGAGATTTATATAAAATATATAAATATATGAATTCATATAAAGAAGCTAATTTTAGCTTCTTTTTTTATATATCAAGTATTTACGATTGACATAAAACAAAAAAAGGATTATAATATATATATAAATTTTTAATAAGGAGGATATTATTTTGAAGTTGACGATTTTAGAAAGAATAAAACATAAAGATGATGAAAAAATTAAAGAATTCGTAGACTATTACACTCGGAAGATGCAAATAATTGACCAAAAAAATAATGACATGTATAATAAGGGTCATTGGTTTCCGTTGAAACCAAATGAATACCAGAAATACAAAAAATGGGAAAAGAAAATTAATAATATGAGTAAATATTATTATTTCAGATTTTTCCATAACGAATTTTATGTAGTAAGAAAATTTAACGAGAAATAATTAATCCAAAGGCAATAGAATAATTTCTATTGCCTTATTCTTGACAAAGTGATAAAAAACAAAGTATTATAAATGTGAGGTGAAAGATGTTCAATATAGAAGAAGAATTAAAAAAATTACCAGATAAGCCTGGGGTATATATAATGAGAGATAAAGAAAATAATATTATATATGTAGGAAAAGCAATCTCTTTAAAAAATAGGGTAAGGTCATATTTTAGAAAAACAAATAAAACTGCAAGAATTTTAAGAATGGTAAGTTTAATTGATCATTTTGAATATATAGTAGTAGATAATGAAGCAGAGGCTTTAATATTAGAATGTAATTTAATAAAAAGAAATAGACCAAAATTTAATGTTTTATTAAAAGATGACAAAACTTATCCATATATAAAAATTGATATGAAATCAGATTATCCTGGCATTTTTATTACAAGGAGATTGATTAATGATGGGTCAAAATATTTTGGACCTTATGCAAATCCTGGAGCAGCAAAAGAAATGGTGGATTTTATTAAACAGAAATATAAAATACATCAATGCAGAACTTTAAAAGAGAGAACAAGACCATGTTTAAATTATCATATAAAACGTTGTTTAGCACCTTGTATGGGATATGTAACAAAAGAGGAATATAAAAAACAAATTGATGAGATAGTTGATTTATTAGAAGGAAAAACAGATAAAATCATAAAAGAATTAGAAAAACAAATGATGGAACTATCTAAAAATATGGATTTTGAAAAAGCAGCAGAGTTAAGAGATAGAATTCAAGCAATAACAAGAGTATCTGAAAAACAAAAAGTTTCTAATATATCAGACAAAGCAATAGATGTTATAGGTATTGCAAAATCAGAATTACAAGTTTGTATAGAAATATTTTTTGTTCGAGGAAGTAAAATGATTGGTAGAGAACATTATTTTTATCAAGATTTAAAAGATATGGAAGACAAAGAAATTTTATCTGGGTTTATAAAACAATATTATTTAGATAATCCAAATATACCAAGTAAAATTATGATAAGAGAGGAAGTACAAGATAAGGAAGCAATTGAACAATGGTTATCCACAAGTTTAGGTAAAAAAGTGGAAATTAAAAGCCCTAAAAAAGGCGAAAAATTGAGATTTGTAGAAATGGCTGAAAATAATGCAAAAGTTACTTTAGAAAATAAAGAGAAAGATAAAAGCGAAATATTATTAGAATTGAAACAAGTAATGAATTTTGATAAATTACCTAGAAAAATAGAAACATATGATATTTCAAATATTTCAGGAGAATATACAGTTGCAGCTATGTGTGTGTTGCAAGATGGTGTTATAAAAAAGAACTTGTCTAGAAGATTTAAAATAAAAACAGTATTTGGACAGGATGACCCAAAGTGTATGGAAGAAGTTATAACAAGAAGACTAAAACATTCAATTGAAAATCCAAAAGGAGGATTTGGAGAATTGCCAGATGCAATATTTGCAGATGGAGGAATTACACAAATAAGAGCAACTAAAAAAGCAATAGAAAAGTATAATCTAGATATAGCTGTATTTGGAATGGTAAAAAATGAAAAACACCAAACTAGAGCTCTAATGGATGAGAATAGAAATGAACTGGTAATATCACAAAACTTAATGAATCTTATAACAAGATTTCAAGATACTGTACATGATACTGCAATAACATATCATAGAAAATTACGTGATAAATCAATAACAAAATCAGAACTTGATGATATAGAAGGAATAGGTGAGGTAAAGAAAAAAGCTTTATTAAAACATTTCGGAAGTGTACAAAATATAAAAAATGCCAGCTTAGAAGAATTGATGAAAATAAAAGGAATAACATTAGAATTAGCAAAAAGAATAAAAGAAAATATATAAATGAAAAAAAGCAAAAAACAGTCATAAATTTAAAATATCAGCATATACATATTAATATAAAAAAATATGTATAGGGGGTTTTTTGATGGAGATTACTAAAGATGAAGGAATAAAAAAGGTCTTAAATGGCATAAAAAAACATAGATTTATAACAAGTGTGTTTGCAACATTCATATTATTTACTATTTTAAATATGTATATGATTTATAGTTTTATGAAAATTTTGCAAAATGTGTAAAAATGTGATAAAATATTGGTATTCTTTAAGTAAGGAGGATATCAATTTTTTTATGAAAATTGCGAATGAGTGGAAAGAATATAAAATATTAGATATGGCAGATGGCCAAAAATTAGAAAAATGGGGAGATATTATACTTTCAAGACCAGATCCACAAATTATTTGGAAAAATAAAAGTTATCCAAATAAATGGAAAGAAATAAATGCAACATATTATAGAAGTAAAACAGGTGGAGGCTCTTGGGAATATAATAAAAAGATGCCAGAAAAATGGCAAATAAAATATAAAAATTTAACATTTAATATAAAACCTATGGGGTTTAAGCACACAGGTTTATTTCCAGAGCAAGCAGTTAATTGGGATTGGATGATAAATAAGATTAAATCAGAAAATAGAGAAATAAAAATATTAAACCTATTTGCATATACAGGAGGAGCAACTTGTGCTTGTCTATCAGCAGGAGCATCTGTATGTCATGTAGATAGTTCAAAAGGAATGACAACTTGGGCAAAAGAAAATGTAGAAAGTTCAGGGCTAAAAGAAAAACCTGTTAGATTTATTGTTGATGATGTAATAAAATTTGTAAACAGAGAAATAAGGCGTGGCAATAAATATGATGCAATTATAATGGATCCACCATCCTATGGAAGAGGAAAAAATGGTGAAGTATGGCAATTTGAAAATAATATATATGAGTTAGTAGAATTATGTACAAAAGTATTATCAGATGAACCATTATTTTTCTTAATCAATTCATATACAACAGGTATTTCATGTACTGTATTGAAAGATATTTTAGAAATTACAGTAAATAAAAAACATAAAGGAAAATTAGAAGCAGGAGAAATTGGACTTCCAATGGAAAATTCTAATTTGATTTTACCTTGTGGTATATACCGGAAGGTGGGAAAAATAATTAAAGTAACAAAAAAGGAATTAAAGAAATGAAAGTATTATTTGAAGATAATCACATAATTGCAGTAGAGAAAGAACCAAATGTTCCATCTCAAGCAGATAAAACACAAGATGTAGATATGCTAACAATGGTAAAACAATATATAAAAGAAAAATATAATAAGCCAGGAAATGTATATTTAGGACTGGTTCATAGATTAGATAGACCAGTAGGTGGAATTATGATCTTTGCAAAAACATCTAAGGCAGCATCGAGACTTAGTAATCAAGTAAGAGAAAAGGTTTTTAAAAAAAAGTATCTAGCTGTAGTTGATGGTAAATTTGAAAATAAAAAAGGAACATTAGAAGATTATTTATATAAAGATGAAAGAAATAACATAAGTAAAGTTGTAAATAAACAAAAGAAAAATGCAAAACTAGCAAAACTTGATTATGAGGTTTTAAAATATAATGAAGTAAAAGATTTAAGTTTAGTAAAAGTAAATTTACATACAGGAAGACATCATCAAATAAGAGTACAGTTAGCAAATTTTGGACACAGTATTTTTGGTGACCAAAAATATGGAACTAGAGGGAAAGGTAAGCAAATTGCTTTGTGGGCTTATGAGCTTACAATTTTACACCCAGTGACAAAGGAAGAAATGACTTTTAAAGATTTACCTGAACCAGTTGGTACATGGTGTATTTTAAAATAAAAAAAGAAGATAAATAAGGAAAGTTATTTATCTTCATCATCATCTTCTTCTTTTTTAGATTCTTTAGGAATTACAATATTTTTAGGTTTTTCATTTGCTGATTTTGGTTTACTAGTATGTTCATAAACAGGAGAAATATCCAAATTTGAACCATCACCAGTTACGACATTTAAATCTTTTTTATCATTCATAAAAATACCTCCGTATCTTTTTATTTATAATATCACATATAAATTAAAAGTGCAAGATAATTATTGACATATTGGCATTTTTTTGACATAATATAATAACTATATATTAAAATAAGAAGGGATAAAAATGGAAATAAATGAAAAAAAAGCAATAATTGAAGCAATACTTTTTGCCGCAGGAAGAGAAGTAACAAGAAATGAATTAATGCTAGCATTAGAGCTATCTGCACAAGATGTAGATTCGATTATAAAGAATATGAAAGAAGAATATAAAAATGAAAAAAGAGGAATTGAATTAATTGAAGCTGATAACTCTTATCAATTATGTACGAAAAAAGATTTATATGAATATATTTATCCAGTTTTAGATAAAAGAAGTAAACCAAATTTATCTAATGCAGCACTGGAAACTTTAGCAATAATTGCATATAACCCGAGAATAACAAGAGCTGAAATAGAAAACATTAGAGGAGTATCTGCAGATGGTTGTGTTTATAAACTTTTAGAATATGGATTAATCGAAGAATCAGGTAAATTAGATTTACCAGGAAAGCCGATGTCATATAAAACAACAAGTAATTTTTTAAAATTATTTGGTTATTCATCATTAGAAGAATTACCAGAATTGCCAAAATATAAATTGGATGAAAATAAACAAATTGTAATAGATGATTTAGTAGAGGAGGAAAAAATATGAAATTATCACAAACAGGAATGGGAACAGTAAAATTAAATAATATAGATGAAATGTATCCAGGACAAAGTATTTTACTACAAACTGGACAATTAGTACAATATGGGGCAGGTTTATTTGGATATAATACAGTACCACTATTAGTAAGAAGAAAAGTTGAACAAATTATTACAGAAACACTAAACAAATATGGGTGTATAGAAGTCCTATTACCAGTATTGCAACCAGACACCATTTGGAAAAATTCAGGTAGATATGATCACTATGTAAATGATGGAACAATGCTTATTACTGAGTCAAATAAAGGAACATTTTGTTTAGCACCAACAGGAGAAGAGGCAGTTGTTGAATTTGCAAGAGAGAAACTAAAATCTTATAAAAATTTACCAGTAACATATTATCAAATTGGAGAAAAATTTAGAAATGAAATAAGAACAAGAGGATATTTACTTAGAGGAAAAGCATTTCCAATGTTAGATGCATACAGTTTTGATAAAGATGAAAAAGGAATGGAAAAATCTTATGAAAATGCAAGAAATGCATTTTTAGAAATCTTTAAAAAGTTAGGAATGGATGTAATACCAATTGTTGCAGATAATGGAGCAATGGGAGGAAAAAAATCTGAAGAATTTATGATAATATCTGACCAAGGTGAAGACAAAATATTATATGACGAAAAAACAGGAATAGGTTTAAATACAGAAATTCTAGAAAAAGAAAATTATCAAGAATATCTAAAAGAAGAATATGGAATAGAGGATATATCAAAATTTAAAGAAATAAGAACAATGGAACTAGGACACATATTTCAATTAGGAACAAGATATTCAGAAATGATGAATGGAAAATTTACAAACCAAGATGGAATAGATTCATTATATTATATGGGATGTTATGGAATTGGAGTAAGTAGAACAGTAGCTGCAATGTATGAGCAATATTTAATAAATGATGAAAAATGGGGACCTTGCGGATTTTATATACCTGAGAATATAGCACCATTTAAATATCAAATAATTCCAAAAATGGAAGATAAATCAAAAGTAGAAAAAGCGGAAGAGATATATAGAATGTTGAAAGAAAAAGGTATTGGAGTTATATTAGATGACAGAGAAAATATTAATATAGGAGCTAAAATAAAGGATTGTAAAGTATTGGGAACACCAAATTTAATAATTTTGGGTGATAAATTTGATGGTGAAAATATTGAAATAGAAAATACAAAAACAGGTGAAAAGAAAATAGTAAGGATTGAAGAATTAAGTTAAAAAGAAAAATTGGAAACAAAAGGGGATTCGACCAACGGGGACGGGTCAACCAACGGGGACGGTCCTTTTGGTTGAATTTTAATTTATAATTTTATTTATAGTTTTATTAATTATTATTCAACCAAAAGGACCGTCCCCGTTGGTTGACCCGTCCCCATTGGTCGAAATTTTCACAAAAAAAACACAAACATTATACTATTTAGTAATATTTAAAAGATAAACTACTAATATGAAATATAGATAGGAGTGGTTTAAATGCGATACGAACAAAATAAAACTACAGATTTAATAGAAATGGGTGATGTTTTAAATTACAATCAAAAAATAAATGAAGATGATAAAACATTTGAAAAATTGATGTTTATTTATAAAATGGCAATAAAAGAGATAAATACAAAAATAGAAATAATGCAAGAACAATTTAAATTCTTATATAATTATAATCTAATAGATCATATAGATTTTAGAATTAAATCACCAAAAAGTATCTTAAAAAAGATGGAAGATAAAAAATGTGATTTAACTTATAAAGATATGATTAATAATATAAACGATATAGCAGGGATTAGAGTGGTTTGCCCTCTAAAAAAAGATATTTATTCTGTTAAAAATTTAATTCAGAGATTACCAGGAATAGAAACGATAAAAGAAAAAGATTATATTAAAATTCCAAAAGAAAGTGGATATTCTGCATACCACCTTATTTTGTGTGTGCCTGTAATGTTAACACAAAAAATAATTTATGTAAAAGTTGAGGTACAAATAAAAACAATTGCGATGGATTTTTGGTCAAATTTAGAACACAAGATGAGATATAAACCACAGGAACAACCAAGTAAACAAATTTCAAAAGAATTGCAAAACTGTGCAAAGGTAATAAATAAATTAGATGATAGGATAATGTCAATAAATGAGTAATGTCTGTTAAACACTAAAAGAGAAAAAAGAACATTAAAAAAGAAGGATTTATGTAAAATACGTCGAATATTATAAGTATGTAAATTTATTTGTGGAAAGTGAGGAAAAAATGCCAAGATATAGTGATGAAATTATAGATGAAGTAAGGCAAACAAATGATATCGTAGATATAATATCACAATATGTGCATTTAAAGAGAAGTGGAAGAAATTATTTCGGACTTTGTCCATTTCATAATGAAAAATCACCTTCTTTTTCTGTCTCACCAGATAAACAAATATTTCATTGTTTTGGTTGTGGAGTAGGTGGAAATGTATTTACTTTTTTAACTAAAATAGAGGGAATTAATTTTATAGAAGCGGTACAAATGTTAGCAGAGAGGTCTAATATACAATTACCAACAATAGAAAATAGCCGAGATTCCCAAAAAGAAGAACTTAAAGCAAAAGTTTTAAAAGTCAATGAATTTACAGCTCGGATTTTATCATGAGAATTTATACAAGCCAGAGGCAAAAATTGCACAAGAATATATAAAAAGTAGAAAGCTAAATAATGAAACCTTAAAATCTTTTAAAATAGGTTTTTCAGGGAAGTTTGATGAATTATATCAGGCATTAAAAAAACAAGGATTTCAAGATTTAGAGATTTTAGAATCAGGTTTGGTAAATAAAAATGATAATGGTAAATATATCGATAGATATAGAAACAGGCTAATGTTTCCAATTTGTGATGCAAGAGGAAGAGTAATTGCATTTGGAGGTCGTGTTTTAGATGATTCAAAACCAAAATATATAAATTCTCCAGAAAATATAGTTTATAGTAAAGGCAGAAATTTATTTGGATTAAATGTAGCAAAAAAGGGTGATATTAAAAAAAGAATTTTAGTAGTTGAAGGATATATGGATGTTATTTCACTTCATCAAAGAGGTATTACCAATGTTGTTGCAGCACTTCGGAACAGCAATGACTCAACCACAAGGATGGCTTCTTAGAAGAAATTCTGAGCAAATAATATTAAGTTTTGATTCTGATGAGGCAGGATTAGCAGCAAAAATTAGAGCATTGGATATATTACAAAATATGGGATGCGATGTTAGAATATTACAAATGGAAGGTGCAAAAGATCCAGATGAGTACATAATAAAATATGGTAATGCAAGATTTCAAAATCTAATAGAAAAAGCACTTTCAATAATAGAATTCAAAGTAAAAGTTCTAAAAAAAGACTTAGATTTAAATAATACAAATGATAAAATAAAATTTTTAAATGAGATAGCAAAATTAATTGCAAAAGTTGATAATACAATAGAAAGAGAAGTTTATATAGAAAAAATAGCAAAAGGATATGAAATTTCAAAAGAAGCAATTTATGCAGAGGTTAATAAATTAACATATTCAGATAATAAAGGGCAAAATGTTTTGGAAAAAGCAAAACCAGTTATAAAACATAAGAAAGTTGAGCAAATTGAAGTACCACAAGCAATAAGAAAAAGGGAAAACACTATACTCTCAATCTTGTTAACAGGAGATTTAAATATATTTCAAATTATAAAACAAAATATATCTTTAGAAGATTTTAAAGATGAATTAAATAAAAAAATTGCAAAAAAATTGTATGAAGAATTTGAAATAGGAAATAGTAATATTAATGGAATAATAGACAAGTTAAATGAAGAAGAACAAAATCATATTACTGCTATTTTAGCAGAAGATTATGGTATAGAAGATGTAGAAAAAGCAATTGATGATATTATGAAAGCTTATGAAAAAGAAAAATTGGCAAAAAGAAAGATGGAAATAGTTGAGCTTATTGAAACCGAAAATGATATTAACAAAAAAAAGGAATTGGGAAAAGAGTTAAATAATATAATTATTAGATTAGCTAAAATAAAATAGGGGTGAAATTATAAATGGCAAAGAAAAAAGAAGAGTTAGAAGAAGTAAAAGAAAATAAAGAAGAAATAGTAGATGATGAAAAAATAAAAAAAGAAAAAATGAATAAAATTTTAAAAAAAGCAAAAGAACAAGGAAAAATAACTTATGCTGATTTAGCTAAAGAATTAGATGATGTTAATCAAGATCAAATTGAAAAAGTATTTGATGCTTTTGAAGAATTAGGTGTTAATTTAAGTGATGAAGATGAGCTAGATTTTGATGAAGAACCAGATTTAGAAGATTTAAAAGAAGTTGAAGATTTAAAATTAGATGAAATTACAGATACAAGTTATGAAGGAATAAATGTAGATGATCCAGTTAGAATGTATCTAAGAGAAATTGGAAGGATACCACTTTTAACATTTGAACAAGAGTTAGATTTAGCAAAAAGAATATTAGATGGAGATGAAGAGGCAAAACAAGAATTAGCTGAATCAAACTTAAGATTAGTAGTAAGTATTGCAAAAAAATATGTTGGAAGAGGAATGTTATTTTTAGATTTGATTCAAGAAGGAAATATGGGACTAATTAAAGCAGTAGAGAAATTTGATTATACAAAAGGATTTAAATTTAGTACTTATGCAACTTGGTGGATTAGACAAGCAATTACTAGAGCAATTGCTGACCAAGCAAGAACAATAAGAATTCCGGTTCACATGGTTGAAACAATAAATAAATTAATAAGAACATCAAGACATTTATTACAACAATTAGGTAGAGAACCAACCCAAGAAGAAATTGCAGCTGAAATGGAAATTCCAGTAGAAAAAGTTGTTGCAATTCAAAAAATAGCACAAGATCCAGTATCTTTAGAAACTCCTATAGGAGAAGAAGATGACAGCCATCTAGGAGATTTTATACAAGATGAAGATTCACCAGCACCTCATGATTCAGCAGCATATACTTTATTAAAAGAACAATTAGAAGAGGTAATGGGAACATTAACTCCAAGAGAAGCAAAAGTTTTAAAATTAAGATTTGGATTAGAGGATGGAAAAGCAAGAACACTAGAAGAAGTTGGTCGTGAATTTCAAGTAACAAGAGAAAGAATTAGACAAATAGAAGCAAAAGCCTTAAGAAAATTAAGACATCCATCACGTTCTAAAAAATTAAGAGATTATATGAATTAAAAATGAAAGGATTAGCTTTATTGCTAATCCTTTTAGATTATGGAAATTTGCTACAAACAAAATATCAATAAATTTTATTTATTTCACAATATAGACATAATTAGCATTTATAATATATAATATAAGTAGTTTTCGTAGGAGGAGTAAAAATGATAAACGAATACATTTTAATTGTAGATGACGAATCTAGAATGAGAAAATTAATTAAAGACTTTTTAATGGCAAAAGGGTTTAGTATATTAGAAGCAGAAGATGGAGAAAAAGCATTAGAAGTTTTTGAAAATTATAAAAATAACATAAGTTTAATATTATTAGATGTAATGATGCCAAAACTCGATGGATGGTCAGTTTTAAGACAAATTAGACAAGAATCAAAAGTTCCAATAATTATGCTAACAGCCAGAGGAGAAGAACAAGATGAATTATTTGGTTTTGAACTTGGAGTAGACGAATATATATCAAAACCATTCAGTCCTAAAATATTAGTAGCAAGAGTAGAAGCTATTTTAAAAAGAACAGGAAAAAGTGCAAAAGAAGTAACAGACTATAATGGAATAGAAATAGATAAAGAAGGAAGAACTGTAAAAGTAGATGGTAAACAAATTGAACTAAGCTTAAGAGAATATGAACTTTTAACATATTTAGTTGATAATAAAAATATTGCATTATCAAGAGACAAAATCTTAAATAATGTATGGAATTATGATTATTATGGAGACTCTAGAACTATAGACAGTCATATAAAGAAAATAAGACATAAACTAGGAAAAAAAGGAAAATACATAAAAACAATGAGAGGTGTAGGATATAAATTTGAAATTATGTAATAGTACTTTTAACTCGTTCAAAAAATACAATTAGGAAGGGAAAATGAATGAATAAACAAAATCCTTTAAAATCTGTAAGAATAAAATTATTTTTAATATTATCGACAGTTATTTTATTAATAATTATATTCTTAATTTTAGTAAATAACTTTGTATTAGGGCAATTTTATTTATATAGTAAAACACAATCATTAAAATCAGTATATAATACAGTAAATGAATGTTATAATAATAACCAAACAGAGGATATTGAATCAAAATTAGAACAAATTTCTATAAAAAATAATTTTGATATTTTAATTAGAAATGACAAAAATGTAAATGTCTACACATCCCATAAAGACTTTTATGCGACATTTGGACAAATAAATGAAATGACAAATAAACTTCATATAGATGAACAAATACTTGAAAAAAATGAAAAATTTGTTATAAAAAAAATTAGAGATAATCAAAATGGTATAAATTATATATTACTTGCATCTACATTAGACAATGGTTATTTACTATATATAAGAATTCCTATAAACTCAATTCAAGAAAGTGTAAAAATATCAAATAGGTTTTTATATTTAATGGCAGGATTTGCAATTTTAATTGCAGCTGTTATTGTTTCTTATGTTTCAAGAAAATTTACAGATCCGATATTGGAATTAAATAATATAGCTAAAAAGATGGCTAATTTGGATTTCAGTTATAAATATAGAATTACAGATACAGATGATGAGATAAACAATTTAGGAAAAAGTATTAATGTAATGTCAGACAAATTAGAGAGGACAATAAAGCAATTAAGAAATACAAATATAGAATTAGAAAAGGATATTGAGGAAAAATCAAAATTAGATGAAATGAGAAAAAGTTTCATATCAGATGTATCACATGAATTAAAAACACCAATTGCATTAATTCAAGGATATAGTGAAGGATTAATTGAAAATATCAATTCAGATGAAGAATCTAGAAAATTTTATGCAGAAGTAATTTTAGATGAATCAAACAAAATGGACAAATTGGTAAAACAACTATTGGAATTAATGAAATTAGAATATGGAAAAAGAGAACTAAATAATACTAAATTTAATATAGTTGAACTTCAAAAAGAAGTTGTAAGAAAAACTAAGGTAATGTTAGAAGAAAATAAAGCAGAAGTAAAATTTGAAACACCTGAAGAAGTTTATGTATTAGCAGATGAATTCTACATAGAGCAAGTTATAAGTAACTATTTAACAAATGCAATAAAACATGTAAAAGAAGTAAATAAACAAAAAGATATAATAATAACAAATGAGATTAATATAGAAAAAAATAAAGTAAGAATTAAAGTTTTCAATACAGGAGAAAACATATCAGAAGAACATATAAACAGAATATGGAATAGATTTTATAAAATTGATGAATCTAGAAATAGAAATGATGGAGGAACAGGCATAGGTCTTTCTTTTGTAAAGGCAATAATGCAGGCTTATGGAAATAATTATGGAGTAATTAATAAAGACAATGGAGTAGAATTTTATTTTGAATTAGACTTAGTGATTTGAGAAAATGAAAGAAATAAAGTATGTATAAGAAACCAAGTTGACAAGATTGGAAAAATATAGTATAATGTTTAGCAGTAGTAATAGTATTGATCGGATTTATTAAAATGGAGCCAGTATGAAGTTTAAGAGAGAAAAAAGGGACTGCATACAAAATAAAACTCTATTATAATTTTGTACAAATGAATTAAAAATAGTAAATTAGGTCAAAATTAGTTTAGAAACTGCTAAACTATTTTTTTTGCGTGTAAAAAATAAAAAAAGAAAGGAAGATTATATGACAGAAAATAATACAAATCAAGAAAAAAGAGAAAAAACATTAAGAAAAAGCACAAATAGAGTAAATAAAAATAATAATACTCAATTAACTAAAAAAGAAGAAAAGAAAAAAAGCACAACAAAAGCAGATAAAGCAGAAGGTAGTGTAAAGAAAAGAAAAGGAATGAATAAAAAAGGAAATGAAAGCATATTTAAGAAATCAAAATTAAAAATCATTCCATTAGGAGGTCTACATGAAATAGGAAAAAACATTACAGTTTTTGAATATGAAAATGAAATTGTAGTTGTAGATTGTGGAATATCTTTTCCAGAAGATGATATGTTAGGAGTAGATTTAGTAATTCCTGATATAACATATTTAGAAAAAAATGTTGATAAAATAAAAGGTTTGGTAATTACACATGGTCATGAAGACCATATAGGAGCTATTCCTTATATTTTAAAGAAAATTAATATACCAATTTATGCAACAAAATTAACAGTAGGTTTAATAAAAAACAAACTAGAAGAGCACAAATTAGTAAAAAGTACAAAATTAATAGAAGTAAAACAAGGGCAACAAATTAAATTTGGAAAAAACTTCAAAGTTGAATTTATTAGAAGTTCACACAGTATACCAGATTCTGTAATGCTAGCTATTACTACACCAGCTGGAACAGTATTACACACAGGAGACTTCAAAGTTGATTATACACCAATTGATGGAAAAATAATGGACTTTGGTAGAATAGCAGAACTAGGAAATAAAGGAATTTTAGCATTGATGGCAGATAGTACAAATAGTGAAAGAAAAGGATTTACAATGTCTGAAAATTCAGTTGGAGAAGTTTTTGATAAATTATTTTTACATTGTACAAAAAGAATTGTTGTAGCAACATTTGCATCAAATGTTCACAGAGTACAACAAATAGTAAATTCAGCAGTAAAAAACAATAGAAAAGTAGCTGTATGTGGTAGAAGCATGATAAATATGATAACAACAGCAAGAGAATTAGGATATATAGATTGTCCAGAAAATATATTTATAGATATTGATATGATAAAAAATTACCCAGATGAACAATTAGTAATAATTACAACAGGAAGTCAAGGAGAACCAATGTCTGCATTGACAAGAATGGCAACTGGAGAACATAGAAAAGTAAAAATAACACCAAATGATTTAATAATAATATCAGCAACACCAATACCAGGAAATGAAAAATATGTATCTAGAGTAATAGATGACCTAATGCAATTAGGAGCTGAAGTCGTATATAGTTCACTTGAAGACATACATGTATCAGGACACGCATGCCAAGAAGAGCAAAAATTAATAATGGCATTAGCAAAACCAAAGTACTTTATACCAGTACATGGTGAATACAGACAACTAATAGCACACAGTGAAACAGCACAAAGTATGGGAATATCAAGTGAAAATATACTTATGATGACAAATGGTAGAGTACTAGAAATAGGAGAAGATAAAGCAGAATTCACTGGAACAGTGCAAAATGGAAGAGTATTAGTAGATGGACTTGGAGTTGGAGATGTAGGAAGTATAGTATTAAGAGATAGACAACATTTATCACAAGATGGATTAATTATAATAGTACTTACAATGGACTCAAATACTGGAGAGGTAGTATCTGGACCAGAAGTTATATCTAGAGGATTTGTTTATGTAAGAGAATCAGAAAATCTAATGGACGAAATAAAATCTGTAGTAAAATTTGAAGTAAGACAATGTGAAGAAAGAGGTATTCGCGATTGGACAACAATAAAATCAGTAACTCGTGAACATCTAAGAGACTACATCTTTACAAAAACAAAAAGAAACCCAATGATAATACCAATTATTATGGAAGTGTAATTCCACAAACCAAGCAGTCAACCAATGGGGACGGACCTTTTGGTTGAAAAAAGAACCAACGGGGACGGACCTTTTGGTTGAAAAATAAAAAGTTTAGAAATAAAAAATAAAATAGAGTTGATTGGGGGCTAAAACTCTTAAATTAAGGAGGAGTTTTAGAACTATGTCAAGAAAGGCAAGAAACAATTTACCTGGACAATTTTTTCACGTAATGTCTCAAGGAATAAACAAAGAATATATTTTTAATGATGATTATTTAAAACAAAAATATAAAAATATCTTGTATTACAAAACACAAGAAAATAACATAAATATCATTTCATACTGTATAATGGATAATCATGTACATTTATTATTAAATGTTGAAGATAATGAACAAATGTCAAGATTTATGAAACAAGTAAATACCAGTTATGCAATGTTTTATAATAATTCTAATAATAGAGTTGGGTATGTTTTTAGAGATAGGTATCTTTCTAAGTTAATATTAAACGAAAAACAAATTAAGGTTTGTATAGCTTATATACATAAGAATCCGATTGCTGCAAAAATGGTTAATTGCATGGAAGAATATAAATTTTCAAGTTATAATGAGTATTTTATGCCAACAGATAAAAGAAATCTAATTTGTCATAATGCAGCTGAAATAATATTTGGAACAAACAAAATAGATGAATTTAAGAAAGAATATATTAATATTCATACCCATAACTACGAAAGTGATGATCAATTTGATGATGTTGAAGAAAATGATATAGTAAATTTAGAAGAAATATTGGAAAAATATAAAAATCTAAGTATGAATGAAAAAATAATTAAACTTAATATGGAAGAAAAAATATCTGAAAGAAAATTAGTTGACATTTTTAAAATAAGCAGATATAAAATAAGAAAGATTTTAAATAAATAATTTTTCAACCAAAAGGACCGTCCCTTATGGTTGAATTGAAGGGGAGAGAAATATGGATTATAAAGATTTAGCAAATTTAATTTTTCCAGATAGCAAGGATATTAAATATTATGAAGAAAAATATCCAAAAAGAAATTTGAATGATGGTGCTATTGTTACTAGATATGCACCAAGTCCAACAGGGTTTATGCATATTGGTGGGTTATACCAAGCTTTGATTGCTAAAAAACTTACAAGCCAAACTGATGGTGTGTTTTTCTTAAGAATTGAGGATACTGACCAAAAAAGAGAGGTTGAAAATGGTGTTATTGAAATCATTAATAGTTTAAAGGATTTTAAAATTGAAGCTGATGAGGGTATGACTTCTGAAAATACTGAAACTGGTGATTATGGACCTTATAAGCAATCTGAAAGAAAAGATATTTATCAGGCTTATGCTAAATATTTAATTGAGCAAGGTAAGGCTTATCCATGTTTTTGTTCAACAGATGATTTAGATGAAACAAGAAATAAGCAAGAAGCTGCTAAAGTTAGAACAGGTTATTATGGTGTTTGGGCTAAATGTAGAAATTATACTGTTGAGGAAATGATAGAAAAAATAAAAAATGGTGAACCTTATGTTGTAAGATTTAAATCTCCAGGTAGAGAGGATAGAAAAATAAAACATAAAGATGTTATAAAAGGTAATGTTGAATTTCCAGAAAATGATCAAGATATTATTATTATTAAATCTGATGGGCTTCCAACATATCATTTTGCTCATGCGGTTGATGACCATCTAATGGGAACAACACATGTTATTCGTGGAGATGAGTGGCTATCTTCAGTTCCATTACATTTACAATTATTTTATGAGCTTGGTTTTAAAGCTCCTAAATATGCTCATATTGCACCAATTATGAAAAATGATAATGGAAATAAAAGAAAATTGAGTAAGAGAAAAGACCCAGAAGCGGCTGTTAGTTATTATGAAGAATTGGGAATTCCAGCAGAAGCGGTTAATGAGTATTTATTGAATATTGCAAATTCAAATTTTGAGAATTGGAGAAGACAGAATAAAGATAAAGATTTATCTGAATTTGATCTTCAATTAAATAAAATGAGTGTGAGTGGTGCATTATTTGATATGGTAAAATTATTAGATATTGGAAAAACGGTGATATCAAAATTTACTGCTGAAAAGGTATATGAAGAAAGCTTGAATTGGGCAAAAAAACATGATGTGGAATTAACAAAGATGTTAGAAGATAAAGAATATGCTTTAAAAATATTTGGAATTGAAAGAGGAAATGCAAAACCTAGAAAAGATATTGCAAAATGGTCTGATGTAAAAGAGAATATTGAGTATATGTATGATTATTTATTTTTTGCAAAAGAACAAGAATATCCATATCAAGTTATAAATGATAAAGAAGAAATAGAAAAAATATTAAATTTATATATTGAAAAATATTATGATGATACAGATGATAAGCAAACATGGTTTAACAAAATAAAAGATTTAGCTGGAGAGTTTGGTTATGCAAAAGAAGTTAAAGAGTTTAAAGCTAATCCAGATATGTACAAAGCACATGTAGGAGATGTAAGTACAGTACTTCGTGTTGCTTTAACTGGAAGAACAAATACTCCAGATATGTATGAAATAATGCAAGTGTTAGGAAAAGAAAGTATAATAAAAAGATTTAAAGTTGCTATTTAAAAGGAAGTGTTAGGAGAAATATGGATTATAATATAGGTGATATTGTAAGAACTAAAAAACAACATCCTTGTGGTAGTAAATTGTGGGAGATAACAAGAGTTGGAGTGGATTTTAAATTGAAGTGCCAAGGTTGTCGGTCATGTTGTTGTATTAGAAAGAGAAAAAGCAAAAAAAGTTATTACAAAAATAGAAAAGAAAGCTTAAAAGGTTGAAAGCAAAAAAATTTTATAAAATGTGTTGCAAGAAAAAAAGAAAGCTGATATACTGTAAATTGTAAAAATAAAGAACAAAAGAGGTAGCAACAAATGAATAAAAAGGATAAAACCGTTGAGGCTGTATCACACACACGCGTATATCTTTATAAACAAGAAAATAGTATATTAAAATATAACTTAATATTTAATTTAATAATATATTTATATGGCTGTAAGGCTATTATTTCCAATGCATTTATGCAATTAGCATAAATGTATAAGGGGTAATAGTCTTATTTGCGTTTTATTTTAGATTTTAATAATATTTATATTTTTTACAAAAGAGAGGTGGAAAGGAAAAAGGTGGTAAATTTGAAAAATCTTAAATTAAAAAAGAAAGGAAAACTTTTAAATGATAATCGTGGAATTACACTTATAGCCCTTGTTATAACTATAATTGTTTTACTTATATTAGCAGGAATAAGTATTAGTATGTTAACAGGAGAAAATGGATTATTAACAAAAGCCAGTGATGCAAAGACAAAAAAATTAAAAGCAGAAATTATAGAAAGAGCACGATTAGACATTTCTAATCAAATAACTGAAAATCAAGGATCAAATATAACTAAAGAACAATTAATGAGTATACTTGATAAATATTTTGAGAATGTACAAAATATAGAATTATCAGATGATTTAGCAGATTCAAATATTTTACTAAAGGCAAAGGTGAATTATGGAGGTTTTGATGATATAAAATTAATAGATATTTATAATGGAACTATATATTCAAAAAGTACAATTTGTTTTAATGGGAAAAATGTAAATGAAGTAAATGTTGGAGATGATTTTACAATAGGAATAAGAAAAACAAGAGCATCAAATCTAGAAAAATTTCAAGTAATAAAAAAGGAAGGTTCTATTATTACTGCAATTCCATATTATAATATTACAATAAATGAAGATAATCTAGTTCAAAGAGGAGCATCTGATACAACTAAATTTTCGAAGAATGAGTATATTAATAATACAGGAATTATTAATATGGAAGAAGATGGTAATGAAATTAAAAAATATATAGACGCATATAGAATTAATTTAGAAAGATTAGGCGCTAAAAATATAACTACTAGAGTAGCATTATATGAAGATTTGAGTAATATTAGTGAAAGTCAAAGGAACCCTTCAAAAAAAGGAAGTTTTTGGTTAGGATCGGCATTAAAAGATGGAAATACTTATGCAGTAAGAATTATAGATAGTTCAGGAAAATTTAGTAAACAAACTTCTTATTCAGATAATGAAAAATGGCATCATGGAGTTAGACCTCTTGTAGAAATAGATACATCAGGACTAGATTATATAACTAATATTTCTGAAACAAGTAATTACAAAACAGGAGATATAAAACAAAAATTAATAGATTTAATTAATTACGAGGATTATGGAAAAAATATAGATTATAGTGTAACAGTAAATGGGAAAAGTATAAATAATTGGAAAATATTTTTTAACGATGGTAATAATGTTTATATAGTACTAGATGAATATTTAGAAGCTAATTTAATGCCTAAAGGAACAAATATAGCAAAAGATATAAGTAAATATAAATATAATGTTTGGTCTGGACGAGATAATGCATCACCATTATATGATTGGTTAAAGAATGAAAGTATTTGGTCAGAGTTTGCTTCTGGTATGGAAGGTGCAACGGCTACGGGAAGTCCTACAGTAAAACAATTAAATAAAAGCTTAAATAGAACATTTGATTCTAAAGAGAGTGTTAGTGGAAATTTATACATAACAAACTCTGAACCTTTTGAAAATTGTAAAGGATATTGGCTTTGCGATTATTATACTTTTCATGCAAGCTCGTATTGTAGATTTGTCAATTATAATGGTTCTATAGGTGGCGATGAAAGTGCAACAAGTAAGACATATTCAGTAAAACCTATAATTTGTTTACCGTCAAATGTAGAAGGAACTGTAACTGATTCTGTTCATATTAATAAGTAATAATAATTTATGGTTGGTAGATTATGTAGTGAAGTACTATTTATGTTTAAGTTGTTATAACTACAATTTAGCAATACAATTTTGTAAGATATTGTACGTGATAAAACAATAATTCACCAACAAACATCTTTCGACATATTATATAATATAGTATCATACAAGATACTATATTGGAGGTGACGAAAGTCATGGAACCACAAGAAACTATTTATTGCTATGACAATAGAGATAAAAAATATAGAGAACCAAGAAAGAAAAATTGTTTAAGTATAGTCGCAACAATTTTATTAGTATCATTTGCAGTAGTAATAGGATTAATAATAGGAGCAGCTATATCAGCGGCAGTACTTGCAGCATTACCTGCAGTTATAGTCTTGGCAGTTATACTTGGTTTGTTATTTATACTAGCACTTATTTTAATATTCTGTAACGGAAGAAAAGATAAAAAAGATGAATGTAAATGTTATTGCAAGTAAAACAGAAAAACTAATGTGACAGAAATAAAAACAATATAAAAAAGAAGGGAGACACTCCTTATCTATTTGGCACTACTCCTCTGGGGGAGATGGTGTCATTATTTTTTTATTTAATCGTTCATTTTGTTCAAAAAGAA
>CAMNPT010000010.1 GCA_946548575.1 uncultured Clostridium sp.
AACTTTTTCTTTACTTTTCTTTTTGTATCACCTTCTTTTTTATTTTTTCATTTTTGGGAAATTTAAAGAATTTAAAATTTAGAAAAACAAACATACACAATACTTAAAATTTGTATTGTTTATGTATTATTTACATGTTACTCGAGCTGTTATAATTAATATCCTTATTCCAAAAATCAATTAAGTATTGTTTTTCCGTTTTTGGTATTAATGAAATCCTAAATGCAGAAAAAGGTTTATCAAAATTAAGCATTGTTAGTTCTCCATCAGATGCAACCTTTTGCCATCCAGAATCTTTAACCCAAATTTGATAAATAATTGAATATTCACTATAATCTCTTAACTTTATTCTTAAACCTGAAACACCATATAAATGTTGTTCTTCTATTTCCTTAGTTATAGCTTCCCCATAATTCAAACCTCTGTTACCTGTACTATTAACACCATCTCCACCTAATATAATAACATTTTTATCACCTAAGCAAGTTGTATTTTTTGAACTCATAGTAGCATAAGAATTTTCCCCTGGATTAAATCCATAATTATATACATTTTCAAAAGCATATCCTAAGCCTTTCTTACTTTCTCCCCAATGTGTATACATATAATTTTGAATTTGAATAAAGTCATTATCAATATCTCCTTCATAATTTAAAACTATTAGTTCAGTTTTATAAAGAGTATTATTCATTATTGCTTCTTTTCCAGCTATTTCATTATTTCCATATCCTGAAGATAAACCTGACCATTGATTAATAGAGCCATACATAAATTTAATATTTGTAGCTTTTGTTATATTTATATCTACATTTGACTTATTTTCAGCAAAATCAGTAACAACAAATGGATATGTAACATTATTTGCAAATTCCTTAGATAATTTTGTTTTGTTTTCTGATAAGTTCCATCCATTAACTTCTATTATTTCTTCATTTGCTTCAATACTTCCATTTATTTTACCATTAGAAATTTCCTGTTGTTTAAATATTACAACAGGTGCTGTATTATCTATTTTTATATTTGAATTTAAAATAGTTTCATTATTTTTATTTCCAGAAATATCTACTATTGTTCCTTCTTTGATTTTTATTTTTAATTCTCCTTCTTCTACAATTTGACTTAATTTTAAGGCATACAATATTCTTTGATTAGTTTGACTTATTTTTTCTATTTCAAATTGACCTGGTAAAATTTCCTTTTCTCCTACCATAATTTTAACATTGTCTATATTAAAGTTATTTTCTTTAATATTTTTTTCTATGATCCTAATTCTAATTTTCAAGGTATGATTTCTACTTACACAATTTTTACTGATTTTATTTGTATTAGATATATTTGCTAATTGAATTTGAGGTACTACTGTATCTATTTTTATATTAGCAACTGTATTTGTATATTCAATCATATATTTTGCATAAATATTGCTACTTGCTAGAACTAAAAATAAAAAAATAAATAAAAAAACTAGCTTTTTTTTCATTTTATTTCACCTCCTAATTTTATTCTCCAAATATACATATTTCAAAATTGTATTTTTTTAAATTTTCACCATCAATTGTATCTTGCTTATTTTCTTTAAAACTCGTCTCATATTTCCATTCCCAGAAAACATGTATAATTTTCTTCTCACCTTCAGAAATGCTACCAACTTCTCCTTCTTTAATTTTATAAACTAAATTTTTAGGTTTTTGATTTTTACTTTTTAATATAATTCTATATTGTAATGTAGCATTTGAAGTTAATATTATTTCAAAATTTCCTTTTGTTCCTGGTGCTATTTTCTCATTTATAAAAGTTTTTTTATCAATTGTAGCCCATAAATTTTTTACCAGATAACTTTGTTCTCCTTTAGAAATCTTTATCTTATATTTTCTTGTTTTTTCATTTTGTTTTTTTGAATAATTATAAGAATTAAAAAAAATTAAATCATCTTGAATAAAATAATAATATTTTCTTAAAATAACATATGTAAAAATTAGAACTAATATAAAAATTAGAATATATATTGTTTTTTTCAATATTACCTCCCTAAATTCTCTTTTGTTCAGAATGAACTTTAATTTGTATTTCTTGAATTATTTCTTCAATGGAAATATTATTTTTAGTTTGTATTTCAATTCTATAAACATCTTCTTGTTTATTATTTTTTTTCATAATAAATTTTTCTGTTTTGTTTTCATTGATGTTTATTTCTTCATTTTCTTTAAATATTTTAAAATCTAGATTATCATTTATATCTGACAAAATTTCTATATAATATTCTAATTCAATTTGTGAAACTTCATTTTGTTCATCATAATTTTTCACTTTAAAATTATATATTCCTTTTTCATTTGTTTTTGTTAGATTAACTTTATTTTCATTTTCTACTTTAAAAATAGGTTTAGCAATTTCTCCATTAACATTTACATTTGATTTACTGATTGATTTTCCAATACTAAAACCTGAAAAGAAAAAAATCAAAACCATATTAACTATAATAACTAGAGTAATCTCTCTTTTCCTCATTTTTATTTTTTCTTTCATTTCTTACCTCCATTTTAAATTAATAAGTAAGGAAAAACCGATTTTGTTTTTCCTTACTTTGTATAAAAAGGAATAACATTTATCCATAAAGTAAGATATACTTTTTTACATTTTCATTTTTCTATAATTTTTATTTTTGTTATTGAGGTTCTACTTGTGTTCCTGTAACACTTACATTAAATGCATAATTTTGAATATTTTGAGCTTCTGTAGTATCTATAGCATCATTTGTTGCTATTAATTCACTATTTTCTCCTGTTTCATATTCCCATATCCATTCAATTGGTATTGTTATAACTTTATTTTCATCTTTTGCACCTATAATTCCAGAAATACCATCTTGCATTTCATTTAAAGAATCATACTCTACATTTTCATATTTAAATTTTAAATTTGTTGGCTTTGTTTCAGTATCATTAAAATTAATATTATATTTTATTCCAACATCAGAACCTGTTCCATCTACTATAATATTAAAGCTTCCACTTGTACCTGGAGCTATTTTATTATCAACTAATGTATTATTATCGCAAGTTGATAGTAAATTGATTTCTTGTATTTGTTCTTTTCCTCCATTAACTTTAAAGCTCCATGTTGCAACTTCTGCCATACCTTCTCCTTTAACTTCTGTAATATATTTAGCATATGCTTGTCCTCCTATAAATGCTAAAAGAATCATACCCAAAATTGCTAAAATAATTAATACTTTATTTTTTTTACTCAAAAGCATCTCTCCTTTCCTATTTTTATTTTGAATTGTTTGGATTATTTTTAGATAATTAAAAATAATTGATTAAAAGTTTCCCTAAAAAGGGGAATAAATTTTTCTATAAAAATTATAGAATAAATATGAAAATGTAAACATATTATAATTACATAAATTAAGATTGTCAATATTTTTTTGCAAATTTTATAAAATTTCGACCGCAAAATTCGACAAATGTCCCAAACAAAACGGGACAGGATTCAAATATTTACTCCTATTATACCACCTAAGACGCCAAAAATCATTCCTGATATCATCATTATTACACTTTGTAAGTTTAGACTAAATCTCCAATTCAATATACTAGAAATTAAATATAGTAATATTATATAGCATCCTCCTACAAACGCTCCATTTAATATTCCATTTTTTTTAATTTTTCTATTTCCTATAGAACTTCCTAATAATACACTTATTGCTGTAATTACTATTATTACAGGACTAATTGTATTTTCGCTCAAATTTGTATATGTTAATAATAAAGAAAATATCAGCAAAAGAATAACTGTTGCAATTAATGCAATTCCAACTCCTTTACTGATATTTTTTACACTACTATTTAAACCTTCCATTAAATCATTTCCTTTCTTATAATTTATTATAAATTATATTTATATAAGAAAGGAATTAGAACAAAAGAATATTTTTATGAATTTAATTTTGTTTAAACAATTTTTCAAATTCTTCTTCATTTATTTTTTCTTTTTCTAATAATGTTTGTGCTATTAAATCTAATTTATCTCTATGCTGTTGTAATAAAGTTTGTGCATCACGATATGCTGTATCTATTAAGTTTTTTACTTCAAGACCTATTTTATCTCCTATATTTTCTCCAAACATTTGAATTTCGTATGGCTCTTTTCCTTGGAAATCAATTGGTCCTAAGTTATCACTCATTCCATATTTTGTTACCATGTCTCTAGCTATTTCGGTTGCCACTTCTATGTCATTTGATGCTCCTGTTGATATATCATCTAATACTAATTTTTCTGCTGCTCTTCCTCCAAGTAATGCTATTAGTTTTTCTTGCATTTCTGTTTTTGAAATATAATATTTGTCTTCATCAGATTTATACATCGTATATCCACCTGCTACACCTCTTGGTATTATTGATATTTCTTTTACATTTGTTTGCGTTGGTAAATATCTACTTACTACAGCATGTCCTGCTTCATGATATGCTGTTAATTTTTTATCTTTATCAGAATATTTTCTTGTATGTTTTTCTAATCCAACAGTAACTTTTTTAACAGCATCTTCTATATCTATATTTTCTATATCTTCATGTTTATGTTTTGTTGCTATTATTGCTGCTTCATTTAAGATATTTTCAAGCTCTGCACCTGTAAATCCAGCAGTATCTTCTGCTATACTTTCTAAATTTACATCTTCTGATATTTTTTTGTCTTTACTATGAATTTTTAAAATATCTAACCTTCCTTTTAAATCTGGTACAGGTATAGTTATTCTTCTATCAAATCTTCCTGGTCTTAATAATGCCTTATCCAACATCTCTGGTCTATTTGTAGCTGCTAATACAATTATTGTTTCCTCAGAACCAAATCCATCCATTTCAACTAATAATTGGTTTAGTGTTTGATTATTCTCTGTTTCTGCTCCACTATTAGATGTTCTTCTTGAACCTATTGCATCTATTTCATCTATAAATACAATACAAGGTGCTAATTTTCTTGCTTTTTCAAATAATTTTCTAACACGTGATGCTCCAAGACCTGCAAACATTTCTATAAATTCTGAACCACTCATTGATATAAATGGTACATCTGCCTCTCCAGCAATTGCTTTTGCTATTAATGTTTTACCAGTTCCTGGTTTTCCATATAATAATACACCTTTTGGAACTCTTGCACCCATTTTTGTATATTTTTCTGGTCTTTTAAGAAAATCTACAATTTCTACCATTTCTTCTTTTTCTTCATCTAATCCTGCAACATCATCAAATTTTATTTTTGTTTTTCTTTCTGTATCATCATATACTTGTCCTTTTTCTCCTAATCCTTGCATTTTAAATATCATAATAAATAATGCAACCATAATTGCTGTTGGTAAAAATGAAATTATAAAGCCTGGAATTTGAGATGCAGCACTTCTTGGTTTCTGTATTAATTCAATTTCGTTTCCTTCAGCCACTTTTGTTTGTACTAAATCCATAAAACTTTCTATTTCTGGAACAATAGCAGTTTTCTCTTCCTCTTCATTTTTTATTTTCACCTTTACTGTAGAACTTCCAGTTTTCATTTCAACTTTTTCTATATTTCCATAAGATAGTTCTTTTATTAAGTCTGTATATGGAATAGTATTTTCTTCTTCTTTATTTTTTTCTTGTAATAAAAAATATACTCCAATAAAAATTGCTATAACCAATACAACTGTTAAAATTCCTAATAAAATCATTTTTTGTTTTTCTTTTTTTTCTTTATTATTCATTTTTTTCTTCCTTTCTTTTTTATTTAAGCATTTGATCCTTCAGGTTCATTATCACCTACATCATTTTCTTCTTTGTCTTTTTCTTTTCTTTCTTCTCTTTCTTTTTCATCTTTTTCTTCCTGTTCTTTATCTTCTTGTTCTTTTTTTATTATTGCTTCAGCTTCTGCTAATTTAATTAAATCCATTTGTTTTTTTATTAAGTCTGATTTTAAAATAAATATTGCCGCAACTAAATATATAACTGCAACAGACATATACATTACATTAAAATATGTCATATTAAAATCTGTAAATGTATTTACTAAAATATATAGCAAATTTAAAAACGATGATAAAGTTAGAGAATATATTGACATATTAAATATTGCAACATATCTCATTTTTATTCTTGCCAAAAGAGTTGTTATATATCCAAAACAACTTACAATTAATGTATTTGGAATTATAGTTAATAAATATATTAAGAAACTCATCATAAATACTGTTAAGAATATACTAATATATACATTAATCATTTTGCTACTATGAATGTCATTTATTAAAGATTGCTTATTAAATTGTGATATTTGCATTTGTGCAAATATTTCGTTATATAAATATGTTATTGTACCTGATACATTTGAATTTTTTATTATGACTTTATCTTTCAAAATAACCATTCCTCTACCATTTTGGCTTATAGAATTAGTATATTTATTAATTTGTTGTTCATCATCTGTTTTTGTGTCAATAATTGTTTCTCCAATAAATGGATTATCATCATCTGAAAATATAATTTCATTTTCAGTTTCTACATTTAAAATTCCATCTTTATATGAAAACTCTGGAGCTCCATTTTCTAGATAATTAACTCCATGTTGTAATATTTCGTATGTTTTATACATATATCTAAAGCTCATTACAATTGCAACTATTGCTACAATTCCCAATAAATATTCTACAGCCTTCTTTAAACCTTCTGCTGCTATATCTGGATATTTTTCTATTTTCGCAATTGAATACCATATTTTTTTTAAAAATCCGATTTTTCTATCCATTACCTGTACTCCCTTCTTATATTAGAATCTACAAATTTAGGATTAATATTCAATTCAACCTTATCACCTATATTTATATTTTTATTAGTTATATCACATGTAATATGATATGTTCCAATTCTTCCAAGCACCTTACAATTTTGATTATTTATTTTAACATAAATTTCTTGTTTCTTTAAACTATCTTTTACATCTCTTACTATATATCTCAATTTATCGATTGGTCTAAACATATCTCTGCCATTTGTTATATTTAATCCTTCCATATATCCAACAGGTACTATAGCAACTTTTATATTGTTCTTTGTTTTATATGTGTTAGAATATCCAATGTTAAAACCTTTTGGTAATTCTTTTATTTCTGATACAGCTGATTCTAAATACGTAACTTTTTTTAGTCCAATATGATTTTTAAATGCTAAACTTCCAGTAAATGCTGATCCAATTCTAACTGCATTTAGATGCATATTAGGATATTTTAAAAATGCTGATGAATTACAAATATGAAGCATTCCTGTTTCTATTTTGTTCATTTTTAAAACTTCTATTGCATTTATAAATCTATCAAATTGTAATTTTGTATATTTTTCATTAAAAAAGCTGATTGAAAAATGTGAATAAGTTCCTTCTATTATTATGTTTTCAATTTCTTTTAATTTTTCAATCATTTTGTCCCTATCACTATATATAAAACCATATCTTCCAAATCCGGTGTCTATTTTTAAATGTGCTCTTATTTTTTTGTTTTTTTGCTTTGCTATTTCTTCTGCTACTTCAATATCTTCTTTTGAACTAATTGTAATTATTATATTATTTTCTATTAATTTTTCTACATCTTCTTTTATTGCTGTTCCAGATAACATTAAAATATCTTGTTTTATTCCTGCTTCTCTTAATTTTAAAGCTTCTTGCAAATTAGATACTGCAAAATGTGAAATACCATTATCAATTAAAAATTTTGTTAATTCTATAATTCCAAGTCCATATCCATTTGCTTTAACAACAGCAATAATTTTAAGTGGATTACCATTATCATCTACTCCACTTTTTTCAGCATATTTTTTTATTTGTTCTATATTATGTCTTAAATTGTCTTTACTAATTACTAAATTGCTCAATTTAACAACTCCTATTTTAATAATTTTCTTTTAATTTGTCTAATTGTTCTAAATAGTTTTTCTGAAAAACGATATAAAGAGTAGGTTATTGGTTTAAATGGCATATAAATTTCTCCAATAAATTCTGTAAATGTTGCTCCAAAACCTTGTTTAAATCTATATAACCCATATTGTGGATGATTTTCATCAACAACACCTGATACACCTCTAAAATCATATATATCATCTTTTCTTGCAATTGCCATTTTTATCATTTCCCATTGTAATAAATAGTTTGGCATTAAATTTCTATAACTATTACTACTTGCACCATATAAATACCATGTTTTATTTCCATAAAAAATTGGTATTACTCCTGATATTGGCTTGTCCTCATAATATGCCATAAGTAATTTCATGTGTTCTTTTCCTAGACAATCATACATTTTTTCAAAATATTCTAGAGGTCTTATTATGAAACCATCTCTTTTTCCTGTTTCAATCATAATTTTATGAAAATCTTTTAAATCCTCTCTTGTCCCCTCTTTTATAACTACACCTTTTCTACCAGCTAATCTTATATTATATCTCCATTTTTGTTTAAATCCTGCCATTACTTCTTCTTCAGTTTTATTTTTTATATCTAATCTGAATACATATCTAGGTTGAATTTCATCTTTAAAATCTTTTGCATCATCTTTTATTTTATAACCTAAATTTGTTACAACTTCTCTAAACTTTTCGTCACTACTTAGGACATCTGGCTCTATTCTTAGAACGATTGCTTTATATTTTTTTGCCAGCTCCTTTGCTCCATCTGTTAATTGTTTCATTATTGCTAAATCATGAACATCACATACAGGTCCTCTTGATGCATACATAATATTTCCGAATATTGGCATTTTTCTGATCCATACACATAATGAACCTACTATATTTCCCTGTTCATTTTCAGCTAATATTACTTCTGGTATCCAATTTGGCTTTTTCACTTCTGCCCATTCTAATGATTGTTGAAAATTACATCTTTCGTGATTTTCTAAAAATTGTTTATATTGATTTTTTGATTCTTCATCAGTTACAAATTTCATTTTTGCCTCCTATTTTTTGCTTTTATACTTTTGTATTGTACACTAAAACGGAAAAATTTACAAGGGATTTTGATTATTAAATAAATTTGTAATATAAATTGAGTTTTTTAATAAAATATGATACTATATAAATAATAAAAAAGAAAGAGGTTTATTATGAATAATATTAATTTAAATTTAGGTGAAATCTTTAAAAATAACATTTTATCTTCAATAATAGTAATAATACTAAGTTTTGCAATCTATAGAATAATTAATAAAATATTTTTTAATAATAAAAATTCTAATAAAATAAAACAAATGAGTAATAAAAGTAAAACCTATTTAAGAATGACAACAAGTATTATTAGATATGTTTTTATACTATTTACCATTTTAATAATACTTCAAATAAATGGTGTTGATGTAAGCTCTATGTTAGCTGGAGTTGGGATTTTAGGTATTATTGTAGGTCTAGCAGTTCAAGATGCTTTAAAAGATATTATTAAGGGAATGAATATTTTATCTGATAAATATTTTCAAGTTGGAGATGTTATTAAATATAATGAAATTGAGGGAAAAGTTTTAACAATTGGTTTAAAAACTACAAGAATTCAAGACATTTTAACATCTAATATAATTTCTATTGCTAATAGAAATATTGAACAAGTTGAAATTGTGTCTAAATTTCTTTATGTTAATGTACCTATGGATTATGAGGTACCTCTTGAAAAAGCAGAAAATGTTGTAAATAATATTGTAAATATTATTTCTAAACATGAAGAAGTTGAATTATCTAATTATATAGGTATAACCAATTTAGACGATTCTTTTATAAGACATACTATTCAAATTGTTTGCAATGCAGAGAAAAAACTTAAAATAAGAAATTTATGCTATAAAATAATTTTAGAGGAATTTGCTAAAAATAACATTCAGGTTCCATATAATCAAATTGATGTACATACAAAATGATTATTTTAAAAGGTCCCTAAGGGACCTTTTATTTTTCTAATATTACAATCTGATAAATATAATTTTTAAATTTAGATTCAAATCTTTTTATATCAATATTTTTATATTGTTCTTCATCTTTCATTTTATTATATAATTTCAAATCATCTGTATCAATAAGAACTATTCTGCCTTTTGCCTCTTTTTTGGCATCTTCAATTGTATTTACAACATTCATAATTGGGCTATATGCTTTATAAGCTTCTTCTATTGTCCAATTTTCTAAATTTAGAAAATATTGCTTATTTGTATCAATTAAAGTTGCTATAACTCCTCCATTATTTATATCTGAATACATTATAATATCATCATTTTGCAAATTATTTTTTAAATAATTTATTACTTCTTGATTTGAACTATCATAATTTTCTTCAACATTAGCTATTAAATTCATAATAGATAATGTTATAATAACTCCACATATTATACCAATAATCAATTTATTGTTTTCTTTTGAAATAAAATATGAAAAAGTAAATATTATTAATCCTGTTATTGTAAATAAATATCTTGCATATAAAATTGGAGAAACAATAGATGCTAATGCTACAATAACAATTACAATTATATAAATAGCAAATGGTATAATTGCTTCTTTTATATCTTGTTTATTTTTTATAATTATATATATAATATAAATATATAAAATACAAGCTACTAATGTTGGGACTATTTCTTCTAAACTTCCTTTAAATTGAAAATTAATAATATCTATTAAAATTTGTGGAAATTTAATTGTTATCCAAAAACCATCTTTTACCCTTAGAGCTTGTGGAATAAAATAAAATAGCCAAGGTAGATATAATAGAACCTGCATAACTTCAACAATTATAAATTTTTTTATTATATTATTTTCGAAATTTTTTCTTTTTCTTATTACATATATTATTAATCCTAGATTAACAATTCCTGCTGTTATTAATGCGTAATAATGCATATAACAACTAACTATACTAAATATTCCAAAAAAAGCTAAATTTTTAAAGTTTTTTTGTTTTATAAATCTATTTAAATAAACCATCATTAGTGTAACAAAAGTTACTGTCCATGAATACATCCTTATTTCTAATGCATAATTTAGCATTACTGGTAAAAACAAACTTAAAAAAGAAAATAAAATTCCAGTTTGTTTTCCAAAATCTTTTTTTATATGTGTTATTCCTAATATTCCTAATGTTGCAATTCCCAAAACAGAAAATAACCTATATATAATAATACTTTTTCCAAATATTAAACTAATTATTTTTAACATCCAATAATATAATATTGGATGAACATCATGTCCTCCGATTGTCCATATTTCACCAAATGAGTGATTTACTATTGCAATTGAATAAGATTCATCAAACCATATATTTCCGATGAATTGCAGGTATTAATAAAAAAACGATCCCTAAAATAATTATTAAAATATGTAACAAATTTTCTTTTAAATTTTTCATATATTACTCCTAAATAAAAATTGGTTCTATTTTTATAGAACCAACTACTATTTTTATTTTATATTTCTTCCTTTTGTAATGCTGTATCTGATATTTTTATACTTCTAACATGGTTGATTTTTTCCCATGAAGTTTCCCTTTTTATTAAGCATTTTAAATTAATTAAAATCCAAGAACCCATAAATAATGGATAACATGCTAAGCCTTTTAACATAGGTTTTATAGGCCTTTTATCAAGATACATTGCTATAACTGCTGTAGCTATTGGGAAAAGAAATGTTGGTATTAAATATCTTAAAATATTTATTATTAATTCAGTTTGTGTCATTCCATCTCCTGCATACATTAGGAAATTTGTTAATAATAATAATAAAGTAATGATAAACATTGGTATACTTCCTACAATATATAAAAAGCCGTCAAAATTCATCATTGTTTTGTTTTCTTTAGCTGCTAATGCTAATGATTTTGTATATTCTTTCATACATTGCATATGACCAACTGTCCATCTACTCCTTTGAGACCAACTTTGTTTAAATTCTAAAGGTTGTTCATCATAACATATAGCATCTGTTGCCCAACCTAGCCTTTTACCTTTTATTATCCTTTTTAAAGAAAACTCTATATCTTCTGTTAATGTAACTGTATCCCAACCTTGTGGTTTTATTATATCAAATTTCACCATAAATCCTGTACCATTTAATAATGGTGATAATCCTAAATTATATCTTGCTAAATGATAAAATCTGTGCATTGTCCAATAAAATAATGCATATCCTGCTGTAATCCAGCTATCTGTTGGATTTTTAATATCTCTGTATCCTTGCACTACTTCTTCACCTTGGCATAATTTTTTGTTCATATTTTTTATAAAATCTGGATGAACTATATTATCTGCATCAAATACAAAAAAAGCATCATAAGGAGCCTCTTCTTTAATTTTTTGTTGTAGAAACCAGTTTAAAGCATATCCTTTTGTTTTCTTAGTTTCATCAAATCTTTTATAAACAATAGCACCTGCCTCTTTTGCAACCTTTGCTGTATTATCTGTACAATTATCTGCTATTACATATATATCGTATAAATCTTTATTGTAATTTTGATTTTTTAGGCTTTCAATTAAATTACCAATAACAGTTTCTTCATTATGTGCTGGTATAATCGCCATAAATTTATGTTCTTTTTTAACTTTTAGTGGTTTATCTTTTATTTTTACTAGAGAACATAAACTTACAATTAGTTGATATAACCAAAAAATTGTTATTGTCCATACTAATGCTTCTCTTAGTATATATAAATAATCCATTTTTTTACCTCTCTTTTTTATAATATTTTGTTTAATAATATTATCCCTCTTTTACTATTATACTATTATTGGCAAAATTATGCAATATTTTTTTGTGATTTTAGTAAATTTTGATTTTATTTTTCTTGTAAAATTTGATTTTCATATTTCTAAAAGCTCATATTTGCAAAATAATATTAATATATGTTATAATAAAAGTGGAAACAAAAAAAGAAGGTATTATTTATGAATGAACATATATATAATTTTATAAATGAAAATACAGAATTTAATGAAATAATTAATCCATTAATTACAAATGAAACAGTACAACAAATGAAAAATTATAGGCAACATTATGAAACATCCTGTTTTGAACATTGCCTTACTGCTGCATATTATTGTTACTTAATTTGTAAGAAATTTAATTTAGATTATAAATCTGCAACTAGAGCAGCAATGTTACACGACCTTTTTTTATATGACTGGAGAAAAAGACAACCTGACAGAAAAGGATTGCATGCATTTACACATGGAAAAACTTCTTGCGCTAACGCATGTAAGTTATTTGATTTGAATGAAAAAGAAAAAGATATCATTATAAAACATATGTGGCCTGTAACTCCTGCTATTCCAAAATCTCCAGAAGGTTTTATTTTAACATTTGTTGATAAATATTGTGCTATCTCTGAAAGTGCAAAAGTTATTAAATCTAAATTATTTGCAAAAAAGGCTTTCAGATATGCTTACATAGCTTTGTGTTTATTTTTTATAAAAATTTAAAAGGGATTTGGGGACGTTCTTTTTTTCCCTCTTTTAGGGATTGGGGGACACTCCTTGATTATTCGGCACTACTCCTCGGGGGAGATGGTGTCATTATTTTTTTATTTATGATTGATTGGAGTGAAAATTAGAAATTGTTAATTATTAGAATGAGGGATGTTCAGGGCAAAATTAATATATTTATTTTTTTTATTTCATTCCTTGGCTCCCGACATAAGCTAAGAAATTCTAAAATTATTTTGTGGCACCCTTCCGTGTCAAGCACGAACTCTTTCCACAAAATAATTTTGAATTTCTAACCTTACTCTAGTCGCATTCGGAATGGCAATTGCAAATAATAAATATATTAATTTTGAACATGAAAGAGGCGTATTCTAATAATTTAAAATTTCTTTTTGAACAAAATGAACGATTAAATAAAAAAATAATGACACCATCTCCCCCGAGGAGTAGTGCCGAATAATCAAGGAGTGTCCCCCAATCCCTAAAAGAGGGAAAAAAAGAACGTCCCTAAATCCCTTTTAAGTTTTGCTCCATCTTATCATTCTAATGTCTTTATATTTTTTTAATACTGCAACATATTTTTCATATTCCTCTTCCCATAACTCGCTTGGGACATTATCAAAAGCTCTAAATATTTTTTCCGCTTCTGATAAATAAATTACCTGCTCTTGTGGAGACATATTCTCATATTGTTTTGCAAAATTATATAATCTATCTAACATTTGGTTTGCCTCTATAAATGACCAAAAATCTTTAACCTTTATACCAAATAATTTTATTTGCATTACTGCATATGCTACTAATGCAAATATTATAAAGATTAGTATATATATTATTCCCGCAATTGTTGACATCTTTTTTGCTCCTTTTAGTTTTACTTTTGTATTATTTGAATTATATCATAGCTTATTTGTGTTTGCAAATTATTTTACAAATTTCTTTCTTCTTTAAAATGACTTGCATCAATTGAAAGATCTTTTTGTGCTATTTCTTTCGCTTCACTTATTGACCTTCCATTATTTAATTCTTTATCCAATTTATTTTTTATTTCTTGATCAGTAAATATTTCTTTTATTCTATTATCGTATTTTTTTATTTCTTCTATACATTTCTCTATATACTCTTTACTTATTTCTGTTCTTTCAGCATTATATTCATTATCATCAAAATCTTTAATTTCAATATCTTTATCTGAAATACCTAATTCTCTTTGTTTTTCTATTCTTTCAATCTCTTCTTTTACTCTTGGATTTCTTTTTTCATTCATTAATTCTCTTGTTTCTCTTGTTGTAGGTTTTATACTTTTTGTTTCAATTGGTATACTTATTGCTTTTTCATTATCTTGCATAGGTGTTCTAACTAATGATGGTTCTACAGTTCCCATTGAGCCAATATCTACTGCAAGTTGCATCTCTTTTCTACCTTTAATTTTATACATTGAATATACTTGTTCTTGATTAATTTCACTTCCATCACGACTTACAGCATTTATTTGTTTTGTAGGTGTATTTCCATATCCTTGTTCTAATGAATCAATTTTTTCTGCTGAACCATCATCCTTTATACCAACAAAACAAAATCTTGTAGAACTTCCATTTTCTTTAAATTTATCTGAATACACAATTTCTATTTTTTTATATCCTTTGTCTTGGACACCTAATAATTGTGCCATTGTTTCATTATCTGTAACTTTTTGATTTGTTTTTATCTCAGTTTTTGCAGATATTTTTTCTATTTCTTTTTTACTTATAACTTGCTTTTCATCTTTACTATTTTCTATTTGTTTATCTTTTTCTAAATCAAGTTCATCTTTTGTATCTATTTCAGAAATTTTTTCCAAATCTTCAACTTTAACTCCTAATGCTAACGCTATTTCTTCCAATCTATCTTGTTCTAATTCATTTAAATCTAGAATTCCTTCTTTATCTAACTTTTGCAAATTTTCTAATAAATTTTCATTATTCTTATATTTAGAATTTAATAGTAAATAATCATATCTATCTGAAGTATTATTGCCACCTAAAAATTCTCCATCTTCTGTATAATATCTTTCTATAACAACTAACTCTCCATCTTCATTTTCTTTTTGTTCTAATAATAAATATATTTCTTTCTTATCATCGTTTTCCCAGTCAATTGAACCTAAATATTTTACATTTATTACTTTATTTTGTATAACCTTTTTATTATAATCTGGGTCCATTTTTGTGTCTTCCATAAATTGTTCTAATAATTCTAAATCTCTTTTATCTCTTAGACTTCTCATTTTTTCAATTATATTTTCTATATCCAAATCCTTTTCCATCTTTACCTCCTAATTTAAAGTTGCAATTAAATCATAATTACTTACATCTATAATTTTACATTTTTTAAATTTATTTATATATTTTTTATCTTGTAAATCTCTAACCTTAATATATACCAATCCATCTATTTCTGGAACATCTTGCATTGTTCTTCCAATTAAATATTTTCCATCAAAAGAAATATCTTCTATTAAAACTTCATATTTTTTTCCAATTTTATTTTCTAAATTTCTCCTTGATATTTCTTGTTGTGATTTCATTATTTTATTATATCTTGATTTTTTCGTATTTCCATGAATTTGATTTGGTAATTTTGCAGCCGGAGTTCCTTCTTCTTTTGAATACACAAATGTACCTAATCTATCAAATTTAGCATTATCAACAAATATTTGCAATTCATCAAAATCTTCTTGAGATTCTCCTGGAAATCCCACAATTAGGCTTGTCCTTAATGTAACATCAGATATTTTATTTCTTATTCTTTCTAATAAATTATTTATATCTTTTTTATTTGTTTTTCTATTCATCTTTTTTAGTATTTTATCAGATATATGCTGAATTGGTATATCAAAATATTTTGCAATTTTTTTGTTTGTTGCAACAAGTTCAATTAATTCATCTGTAATTCCTTCTGGATATGAATATAAAAATCTTATCCAGTGTATTTTTTCTATTTTACTTAATTCTTCTAATAATTCTGGTAACTTACATTCGCCATATAAATCTATACCATATTTGGTTGTATCTTGGGCTATAACAATTAATTCCTTTATTCCTTTATCAGCAAGTTTTTTAGCTTCTTTTATTATATCCTCTTTAGGTCTACTTACAAATGGCCCTCTTATATATGGAATTGCACAATATGTACATCTATTACTACAACCTTCTCCTATTTTTAAATATGCATAATTTTTCCCTGTTGTAATTTCTCTATTTAAAAATTCATCCTCGGAAAACATCGGCATTTTAGACATTTCAGTTATCTTTTTACTTGTTTTTGTTTTTGATGCTCTAACTTCATTTCTTTTTATTAAGTCTTCTATCTTATTCCAAAATTGATTATATTCATCTAATTTTATAAATAAATCCACCTCTGGTAATAATTTTATTAAATCATCATAATATCTTTGAACTAAGCAACCCATTACTATTAGATATTTACATCTTTTATTTTTATATTCTGCCATCTCTAAAATAGTATTTATTGCTTCTTCTTTTGCAGAGTCAATAAATCCACAAGTATTTATTACTATAATATCTGCTTGTTTTTCATCATTTACAATTTTAAAATTATGTTTTTTAAATTTCCCTATTATTGCTTCTGTATCAATTAAATTTTTACTACATCCTAATGATATAAATCCAACATTCATTTTTATTTCCTTCTTTTAATTATTACTACAAATATGTTTCCTAGTCATTTCAATTAAATCTAATTTTGTAAAACCTTCTACCTGAGTTTTAGCCCTATCTTTTTTTAATGCTTGTTTTAATAAGTTTTCTATCATTGTTTTATCTTCTTTATTTTTCATGTCTATATAATCAATTATAATTATTCCGCCTATATCTCTTAGTCTTAATTGTTCTGCTATAACTTTTGTTGCCTCTATATTAACCTTTAAAATTGTCTCATTTAAATTGTTCTTTCCAGTATATTTTCCAGTATTGACATCTATAGCAGTTAATGCTTCTGTTTTATCTATTGTAATAAAACCTCCACATTTTAACCATATCTTTCTATTTTCAATTTTCTCTATTTGTTTCTTTATATCGTATTTTTCGAAGATCTCATCACCTTCTATAATATCTATTTTTTGGTTTGTTAAGTCTATTAACATTTTTTCAACTATGCCTTCACTTTTATATAACAATTTAGCTTTTTTCAAATTTGGGTTTACACTTGTCTGAATAATACTATTCCATTTATTTTCTATATATTTTATATCTTCTATTATTTCCTTTTCTTTACCTTCACTCGAAGTTCTAATTATCGCTCCATTTCCTTCACTTAAATTTTCTTTAACTAATTTTATTAATCTTTCTCTTTCTTTTTCATCTTCTATTTTTTGTGATACTGTTATAATATTTGTATTTGGCAATAATGCTATATATTTACTAGGCAAATTGATATGTGTTGATACTCTCGCACCTTTTTTTTGATTACTATCTTTTTTTATTTGAACTAATACTTTTTGCCCTTTTTTTACAATTTCAGTAATATCCATATTTTCAATTTCGTCATTAGATTCTTTGGTTTCATCAATTTTAGGTAATAAATCTTTTTTATGAATAAAGCCATTTTTTTCTGTACCAATATCAACAAAAGCAGATTGCATTCCTTTTAGTACATCTTTTATTATTCCTATATATATATTGCCTTCCTTTCGGTTTTTATGTTCATTTTCTTTATAATACTCTAACAATTTACCATTTTCTACTAAAGCTATTTCCCTTCCATCTTCATTATTTTGTATTAATAATTCTGCCATTTATTATTCCTTCCTTTTAGTTAAATTTATTCATTGCAATATCAACACCATTTTTTAGTATTTCTATTATAGCATTTTTTGCAATTGTAGTTGATTCATCTAATATTATTTTTTCATTTTCCGGTATATAACCTATTACATAATTAATTAAATCTGATTTATCTTCAGGTGCTCCTATTCCAATCCTTATTTTTGTAAATTTTGTTGTTCCTATATTTTCGACAACAGATTTCATTCCATTATGCGTTCCAGCTCCACCTGTTTTCCTAATTTTTACTGTTCCTAAGTCTATGTCAATATCATCATATATTACAATTATATCTTCATAACTTATTTTATAAAAATCTATTACTTCTTTGATACTTTCACCACTTAAATTCATATATGTTTGAGGTTTTAATATAATTACTTTTTTATTTTCTATTATACCTGTACCATAAAGACCTTTAAATTTCTTTTTGTTTATTTCTATATTAAACTGTTTTGCTAATTTATTTACAGTATCAAATCCCATATTATGTCGTGTTCCTGAATAATCTTCTTCAGGATTTCCTAGTCCAACTATTAAAACCATTTTTTTCTCCCTTATTTTTATTTTTATCTATTTTATCGTGTTTTTAGCATTTTTTCAAGTATTTTTTTAAATAAACAAAAAACACTCCTAAATAAGAGTGTTTTTTGATTAATAATTTCTATAAATTATTCTGCTGCAGATTCCTCTGTTTCTGGAGCTTCATAAGCATCTAATATAGCTTTTTGAATTTTCTCTCTAGTTTCAGCATTGATTGGATGAGCTATATCTTTGAATTCTCCATTTGGAGTTTTTCTGCTAGGCATAGCTATAAATAATCCATTTTGGCTTTCGATAACTTTAATATCGTGAACTGCGAATTCATTATCGAATGTTACAGAAGCAACAGCTTTCATTCTGTTTTCTGAGTTTACTTTTCTTAAACGTACATCTGTTATTTGCATT
This sequence comes from uncultured Clostridium sp., assembly GCA_946548575.1. Classification (GTDB taxonomy): domain Bacteria; phylum Bacillota; class Clostridia; order TANB77; family CAG-508; genus CAG-269. The sequence continues at coordinate 19,243 of CAMNPT010000010.1, forward strand.
TTTAGTGCACCTACCCTTCCAGTTTTATTTTTTTGTACATACACGTTTATTCTTATGTACAATTATAATATTCTTCATAAAAAATGTTTTTCCTTCTTTTTTTTACATTTTTTTAAAAATTGTTTTTATCATATTTTGTTTTTTTTATCATATATTAGTTATAAACTATTGAAAAATTAATAAAAACATTATATAATTATTCTGTTATAAAGGGGAGATAATAAAATGCCAAATATAGATACTATTAAAAAATTTAAAAAAATACATATGATTGGAATCGGTGGCGTTAGTATGAGTGGTATAGCTGCTATCTTACAAAATTTTGGTTTTGAAGTTACCGGTTCTGATATGAATAATTCTGAAACTATAAAAAGCCTACAAAATAAAGGTATAAAAATTACTATAGGTCATAATTTAGATTTAATAGCTACATCAGATGTTGTAGTTTATTCTGCTGCTATAAAAAAAGATGATCCTGAAATGTTAGAAGCAAAAAGATTAAATATACCTACAATAGAAAGAGCAGATTTTTTAGGTGAACTTACTCGTTGTTTTAAAGACACAATTTGTATTTCTGGAACACACGGGAAAACTACGACTACTTCAATGATTTCACTTTGTTTTTTGGAAGGATTAAAAGACCCTAGTATTCAAGTTGGAGCTTTTTTAAAACAAATAAATGGAAACTATAAAGTTGGTAATAGCGAACATTTTATTATTGAAGCATGTGAATATGTAGAAAGTTTTTTGAAATTTAGCCCTAAAGCTGAAGTTATTTTGAATATAGATAATGATCACTTAGATTATTTTAAAACTTTTGAAAATATAAAAAATGCTTTTATTAAATATGTTAAATTATTACCTGATGATGGTTTATTGGTTATAAATAGTGATGATTCTAATTGTTTAGATTTGCAAAAATATACTAAATCTAAAGTAATCACATATGGAATTAATAATACAGAAGCAAATTATACAGCCAAAAATATTATTTTTAATAATGATGGTTTTGCTAAATTTGACTTATATAGTAATTCTAAAATGATAGATAATATCCAATTATCTGTACCAGGAATTCATAATGTAAAAAATGCATTAGCATGTATTGCTTTATGTTGTGAATATGGTATTTCAATAACTGATATAAAAAAAGCTTTATTTGAATTTACAGGTGCTCATAGAAGATTTGAATATAAAGGAAAAATTAACGACAAAGCTAGTGTGTATGATGATTATGGTCATCATCCAACAGAAATAAAGGCTACAGCAAATTCTTTAATAAATAAAAAATTTAATAAATCTTGGGTTATTTTTCAACCTCATACATATAGTAGAACAAAAAATTTATTAGATGATTTTGCAAATGCTCTAATTTCTTTTGATAATATAATTATTTTGGATATTTATGCTGCCAGGGAAACTAATACTTATAATATTAGCTCTAAAGATTTAGTAGACAAAATTATTGCTTTAGGAAAAAATGCTAAATATATTGAAAATTTTGATAGTTGTGTTTCTTATGTAAAAGAAAATATAAACAATAATGATATTGTTATAACTTTAGGCGCTGGTACAGTAACCGAAATTGGTCCTATGCTTATAAAATAATTTAAATACACATATACATACATGTATATGTGTATTTTTTTATATTTTTATTTTTACTTATTAGTTATATTTTTAGATTGTTTTAACATTATATCTCCAAAAACAGCATATCCTTCTTTTGGATTATTTACTAACACATGAGTAATTGCACCAATAAATTTTTCATTTTGAATAATTGGAGAACCTGACATCCCCTGTATAATTCCTCCCGTTTTTTCTAATAATTTTTCATCTGTAACTTTTACCTGCATACTTTTATTATCATGGTTATTTTCTTTAAAAATTTTTTGTATCTCTATTTCATATTCTTGAGGATAATTATTATCTAAGCAACATAGAATTTTTGCTTTTCCTAATTGTATCTCATCTCTTGTAGCTACTTCCATTTCTCTTGAACTATCTATATTTAAACTTAATAAATTATTTACTTTTCCATAAATTCCAAATTTACTATTTTTACTTATAAGACCAATATTTTTACCATCTTCAATAGTTCCTTGTATTCTTCCTGGTTCCCCCTTTTCTCCTTTTGTAATATTTAATATTCTAGTTGTTACAAATTCTCCAGAAGCAATATTTATTAGTTCATTTGTATCTATATCGGCTATTCCATGACCTAGAGCTCCAAAAGTTTTTGTTTCAGCTTCATAAAATGTAACTGTTCCAACTCCTGCTGCACTATCTCTAACCCATAATCCTAATTTGTATTCATTTTTATTAGTTCTTACAGGCTTTATGCTACATTCTTTCGTTTCATCTCCATGAATAAATTTTATTTGAATATTCTCTCCATGAGATAAATTTACTGTTTGAATTAATTCATTTGTAGAATTTATATTTCTATTATTAATTTTTATAATTGTATCTCCTTCTTCTATTCCTGTGTTTTCAAATGGTTTATGCTTTAATTTGTCTTCACCTTCTATCTCTGACATTCCGTACTACTAAAACACCATTTGTATATAGTTTAACTCCTGCAATATCACCTACTGGTATTACCTTTGTTTTTGGTAATACACTTACTTCAATATCTTTTACAGGTATATTATTAAAAAGATTAAGTTCTAAAGTAGTATTTCCAATTTTATTACTTAAATTACTTTCATTACCTGATGAAGTTTCTATTGTTTGTAAATTTTTGTTTTTTATATTTAAACCAAACATTGTTTTTATAGAAATGTTTTCCCCCTCAAATAAAACTATTTCTTTTGGAATCATTTCTATTTCTAAAATATAAATATAAAAAATCAATAAAAAAAATACCAATAATAACATTTTTAGAATTTTTTTCATAAAAATCTCCTTACTTATTATTAGTATTTACACTTTATTTATTTATATACATTAAATTTATACTATAATTTAACTATGTATGATTATTGTTAACCTTAAACATAGAATGTCTTTCTCTTCCTAAACCAGTATAATAAATTTGAGCTATTCTTTTCTTCTGTGCATTGGTAGAATTAGCATATTCTTTCATATATTCTTCAATACTTTTATCACTTAAATTTGTTGATGCACCTGGTTCTATTACTGAAGTATATGCACCTTTTTCTTGACGTGGATAATAATATACATCTATTTGATTATTATCATTATCAATTGTATCTTTTACATTTCTAACTTCAAAATTTGAATTTAATATTCCAATACCATTTGTTAAATCAACACCACTATTTAACAAATTTGTATCTGTTGGTAAATAATATGTATCACCAACAACAATATAGATAGAATTTTCAGATATAAAATCATCATTTGTATTATTTTCTACAATTGAATAACCATTATATATTCTTCCACCAATACTTAATCCTTGAAGAAATGTTATCATTGATATACCAGATGTTAGGTTTTCCCAATCATTATCAGTTAATTTTGGCATAGCAAATTGCACACCAGATGATGATACATTATTAAAATTATCGATAGCAACCATTAAATTAGATTCAATAGCATTTTTTATAACTTCTGTTCTATGAAGATAAAAATCTGAATCTTTATCTTCGATAGCTTTACCACTACCGTTTAATTCTTCAAATATTTTAATATCTTGAGTATATGGACCATTATTTGTATATTGATTACCTTTTAAATCTACAGCATTACTTGAAGATAAATTTCTTAATACTTGATTACTATTTACAAAATCTGTGAATTCTTTTGCTTGTTTATAAAATTCTATACCTTGATTATTATTTTTAATTTCGTCAATAGTAATATTTTGCTTTGAGTTATTTTTTTCTTCATTTAACATAGAAAAAACAGATTCATTTCCATTATCATTTTCTATATAATATTTAACTCCATTTATCTTCTTGTGTGGTAAATATATTGAATCTCCTTTTACATGATAAGTTACAGTTCCCATTTTATAATCATTCTTATCTTCAATATAAACATTTTCTTTTAAGTTATCGCCATTTTCTTCTGTAATTTCTATTCCCTTATAATAATATTTTCCACTAGTTTCAGTTATACCTGTTAATAAATAACCAGATTTATCAATTGGTTCTCCATTAATTGTTCCTTGTATTGTAATATAACTATCTAGTGAATATGTTATTACAAAATCACTTCCGAGTTGGCTTATATCTGCAACTGTAATAAATATATGGCTTTAGTCCATATATTCTATCACCAGGAGTATATGTAGAATTATTGTTAATATCAACATTTGTTAATGTATTATCATATGCTGAATAAATATAATAACCATCATATAATGTATATACAACAGCAGGTACATAATTTTTTAGAACTTCACTTGTATAACCATAAGATTTAAAATTATTAGCTAAGGAACTATAAAAAACATTTGCAGATGCCTCTATATCCCTCATCTTAGAATTTACTATATCTGATGTTGTACTATTAGACATATTTAATTGAAATGCTTTTATTGCATCATAAGTAGAATTTTTTAATTTTGTATCATATGAAATTTGATATTGTAATGTTTTTATCTGATAAGTTGAATAATTACTTAATATTAATGACATAGGTACAATAATCAATAATGCAATAACAGCTAACGCATCTAAATTCATATCTATACCTTCTTTTGTAGATTATTCACCATTTTTATATATAAGTGATGAACTTTCTACTGATTTATCTGGAACATCACTACCCATAACTTTAAGAAGACTGTTACTAAGTACTTGTGCCATAGAATCGCTTTGTGCTTCAGCTTTAATATTTATTCTATCTCCTTCTTTACAATTATACACACCAGAACTTGCTAAAGACTTCTTTATTTGTGTATCTTGTATTTCATAAGATGAATTTTCGCCAATTTTGTCTTTTACAGTTTGTGATGCTTTTTTACCTAAATTTGCATCTTTAACTTCTATTGTTGTTACAAGCTCATATTTTACCCCAGTTGCATTTAACTGTTGCTCAGCTTTACTTATCTTATCTTGCGTTATTTTTCCGTGTTTCGGCTATATCATTTGTTAAGTCTGTTACTATTGATTGTACAGTTAATAAAGTTGCATCATCAAGTCTTTGTGCAGTTGATAATAATGGATATATAGTCAAAATTATAACTGCTCCAGCAATCATTATTACTGTCATCAATATTTCACCACTCTCACTTTTCATATTTTCCTCCTTAAAATTTGATTTTTACTATGGTGTATACGTATATGTTATAACTCTTTTAGGTGTTTTATTTATATCAGAAACAGCATTTCCGATAAAATTCACTCTCCTGATCACTATATGTCTCAGAGTATTTTTGTATAGCATCCTTTTTTTGATTAACATCTTCAATATAAAATGTACCAAGTTGTTCAGTAAATTTTTTTCCATTAACATGGTCTACCAAACCTTCAGAAGTGTCTATAGTTATTCCGATTTGTTGCATATTCAGCATTAAATGCTGCCATATTACTTGATCCGATTATATTTATGATATAAAACAGCTTCAAGAAAAATATATTTTTCTTTATTATCTGATGAAAAATTATCTATTATAGACATATCTAAGGTTTTTATAGGATTACCATCTCTATCTTTATACAAATAATAACTATCTGTATTTCCAAAATTAAATTCAATTTTAAAGTTTTCATTAAAAACTCTATATATAGTTGGTATTATTGTTTCTAGTCCAACAGTCCTAGATAAATTTGTATTTCCAACTGTTGGTAAATAATAATACTCATCATTGTCTATCATATATTTTTCTCTGTCTGAATAAGCTAATATGTTATCTATAGCTTGTCTAGCATTAGAAAAAGCTAGGACTACTATAGAAAGTGCTAAAATAAGCAATAAAACTGAACCTGCCATTTTTAATGCTTCAGCTGCATTCTCCATAGTAATCCCCCCTTTAATAATGTCTTATAATCATTAATTTTCTTTAATATTAATTTCATTAACTCTACTAGAATCATAACTTAGTTTAACAGTATATTTTTTATTATTTCTAATATTTTTTGAATCTGTTATACCAGTTAATGTGACTAGTATTTCTTCTTTATTAATAGCTTTTACATCTTTTATTAATTGTTTTACATCAGTTCCAGATATATTATTACCTTCATAATTTACTAATTTACTATTGAAAGCTTTATCTTCTGCTTGATCATTACTTGTTTTAGATAATAAAGCATTACCATTTGTAACAAACACATATACTCCTAATGAAATCAGTAATATTACAATTAAGATAGTTCCGGCTATTAATAGTGCTTTAGATGAGTTTTCCATATCTAACTCCTAAATGAATTCTTATTCTCCTATTCCTTTACCTTCTATAGTTATACTATTAATTCTTCCTGTAGTAGCACTATATCCTAACTTGATTTTATAATTTCTATCCGAATCAGAAAGACCGCTTGTTTCAAATTGATTTGCAGCTGCATTATTTATTTTTATCTTATCCTCATCAGCTGCTCCTTCTGAAGTTAATTTTTTATTTGCAACAACGGCTTCATTTTTTACTGCTCTAACATCAGATGCTGATCTTTTGTTTCCTTCATATTTTAATATTGCTGAATTGAATGTTGATACTTCTTGTTCACTCAATCCACTATTTTTTACAGTATCTTGTGCTCCTGTAAAGATAAAAATTCCTAAAGATATTAATAAAATTGCTAGTAATATAGCTCCTGCTATAATTAATGCTTTTGATGCATTTTCCATAATAAATTCCTCCCTTTTTTATATGTATATATTTTTTTACTAATAATATATTAGTAATTTTAAAAACATAGTTATTCTGAAATTTGTTCAAATTTCATATATTTAATTTTACCTGATGAATGATATTTAACCTCAGTATTTTTAAACATTAAAAATCTATAATATGTTAAAAATTTTTCTATTCCTGAATTATAAATTTTTTCTATATTGTATAATTCATCATCATCCATAAATTTTATATCTATATTTATTGTGTTTTTTTCATTATTTATATATTTTCCTTTATTATCTTTTTTAACTTCATTTTTTTCATTTGAATCTATAGCTTTATTTATAAGAGTTGCTAATTCTAAACCTTGTATTTCTTTTTCTACATATATATCAAATTTTAAATTTTCTTTTTGAGCTTGTCTAATATTTGCTTTATAATTTGAATATGTAAAAAACATAAGTGAAACTATTGCAACTACAGTAATAAAGAAGATTGCTATTTTTTTCATAACTGCTCCTACTCATTATAGCATTATATTTTTTTAATTTCAAGAATTTTGTCACATTTTTAATTTTTTACTATTTTAACTTCATAAACCATACCACTATTATCATGATAAGTAATTAAATTACACTTATATGTTTGACTAAATTGATTATTACTTGCATTTTCTAAAAATGTATTTATCTTGGTTAAAGAATTAACATTACCTTTTACATTTGCCTCATCTTTTCCGTCAACACTAACAACAACCTTATAATCAGAATCATATAAAGAATTATCTTTGTACTTTTCATTATGTTCTCTTGCCCTGCTAATCATAGAAACTACCTCATAAATTGATAGGTCATTTCTTCCTTCATATACATTATATTGGGCATTATATTCAGTTATCTGACTTTGGGTAATTGTTTCATAATTTCTTTTAGCTTCAGTACTAAAACTAGAATACAAATAAGCAAATAATGTTAGAATTAATACACCTATTAAAGTTCCTGCAGCCATCAATAATGCATTTGATGCATTCTCCAAAACAATCACCTCCACATTCAGACATCTAATTCATTGGTTTGTTTAGTTTCCTTTGTTAGCAAATTTGTTATGCTAAACAGCATTTTACTAATTCTCCCACCTTCATTTTCAAATTCAACTTTAACACATTTAAAACTATATTTTTTATTTTTTACTCTTTCATCAAGATTTTTAAAATTTACCAATTTTATGTCTATTTCACTTTTTCCATTTTCACCTTTTTCGCCATACATATTACATAATTTTTCAATATTTTTTTCAATTTTATAATATCCAGGCTCACCATTATTATATTTTTCATTATTATCTTCAATTTTATTATATAAGCTTTTTATTTTATTTAAAGTTAAATCACTTTTATCATATGCAGTATATTGGTTGTTAAATTTTACAACCTGTGCTTGTTCTTTAGATTGAGTTTCAGATTTTTCATATTCATTTAAATTACTAAAGAACAATGTAAAAGAACTAATTACAAGTATAGATATTAAAACTCCTCCTGCAATTAATAACGCTTTTGAAGCATTTTCCATAATTTCCTCCTATTATTCTAATGCTGACATTGAACTAAATGAACTATTCATACTTGTTAATCCTATAAATACAAGTGGAACAATTAAATATCCTACAAATAAGCTTACCATTGGTGCAAAACCAATTACCTTTCCAATCATTCCTTTTCTTTTTATAAGTCTTTCATTTGATTCTTTTCTTTTTTCTTGATAATAGTCCCTTTCAGAGTCTAATTCATCAAACGCATCTCTTATTGGTATCTTTTCAACTGCTGCTTGTAAACTTTCAATAATTCTAATAAGTGGCAAATATGTAACCTCATCTTTCATTGCTTCTAAAGACTCCCATGCTCCTGATTCATAGTTATTAACACATTTTGTTATTGGAGCTCTAAATATATTTGAATATCTCTCTAACCATTCAAGAATTATTTCAACATTTACCCTTTCAATTCTCATTAGCATAAGTATAATTGTTTGGAATTGCATTACCTCATCTTCCATTTCTAATTGTCTCATTTTTACCTGAAAATATAACAAACCTATTGGTGCCATATATCCAAGAATCATAAATACAAATGCTAATAATATTTCAAACCATTGCAAAAATTCACTATTTATAATTTGTAATTTTTCATATATTCTGTCAACTGCTTTTGTTATTTCTTCATCTTTTGCTTCTTCATAATATTTTTGCTTTCTTACTGCTTTTTCAATTTGGTCTTTTGTTGTTTTGGTTTTCCCTCTAAATTGATCTAATATTATATTATCTTGTTCTGTTAATTCATCAGCTTTTTTCTTGTCATTTTCCGATAAACTACCTATTAGGTCATATTCTGTTGTTGGTTCAGTATATACATAATTAATCGCAATTACATGCAATTGTGTAAATAAAATAATTGAAGCGAAAAATGATACAATTGCAATTGCAAGTCTGTTCATATATAGCCAATGTAATTTTTGTTTTGAAGCTGAATCTTTCAATAAAGTAGTAACTTTTCTATATTCTTTTGTTCCTTCTTTTGGAATAAATAAATCAACAACTTTTTTTACAGGTTTCTTTTTATATAATTTTTCTTGCCATGGATTTTCAGTGCTTGTATCTATCTGTGTTGAACCATTATCTTTTAATTTTCTTACCAATACATAAGATACAAATGTAATAAGTAATATTAATATTTGTACAATCATACCAGCTTTGCCATTATACCAATCTGCTGTAAATGAAAAGTTTGATACAGCCCAGGCTTTTAATGGTTCCAAAAATAGTACAGGTACAACAGAAATTACAGATAAACTTTGGAAAACATAGTTTAATTTATCTCTTTTTAGAATTTCAAGTTGCATTTCTTGTGTGATATTATTTATGTTTTTTAAATAAAGAGATGCTCCATCTACTTTTCTATCTCCAAATTCTTTTGTTAGATATGATATTCCTGCAAATTCTTTTAAAAATGCATTTGGTGCTATATCATAATATTTTTCAAGTTCCATTTCAGGATCATCTGAAATAAGTATTTCATAGATTTTTTCACCTTGACTTGAAATTTGTTTTTCATCATCTTGAGAAACCTGATATATCGCTTCTTCAACCATGTTATATTCATGGTAAGCATGTCTTATTTCTGAAAAAAAATCTAATTGTTCCCTTAATATATTGTTATCAATTTTATCAACAGAACCATCTATAAATGTATCAATCATAAATAATTCAAATAGTAATAATATAAACATTAATAAATGATTGTTTTTTGCGACTATAATTGTAACAACAATTATTGGTAATAATATTCCAAGTGCTCTTGTTAGTATTTTAGCAGTATCATTTCTTGTTTTATATTCATCGTCTATTTCAATAATTTCTAATCTTCTTCTGATTTTTAATACATATCTTCTAATAAACGGAATTTTTAGATATGTTATATATAATTTTTGGAATAAAATTTCACTTGAAAATTTCTTTTCCTTTGTTCCTTCTTGTAATTTTTTTATTTGTCTATAATCAGAACTTTGCATTTTTTTAGATAATATAAAATATATTACTGCTATAGCTAGAAATGCAACAGTTGATCCTCCCATTATGTAAAATAACATTTGCTTGTTCACTTGCTTTTAGCACCTCCTTGCTCCAAATTTATACTTCTTTTGGACGGCGACCTCTTTTTGTACTACTTTCCCCTGCTACTGCAGATACAGGAACTTGTTTACTCCAATGTCTTTGTATGAATTTATTAAATTCTTCTTTATCTGTTTCATCCATATTAAGTCTCATTTCTCTAATATTAGTTTCAGTAATAGGGTTTGTGATTACATATTCTCCATCAACATATTCTAGTATATTTCTATATATATATAATTTTCTATCTGTTATATTTTCGAAATAATGAGTTGCATTATCGAAAAATTTATCAAATTTTCCTTCTAAAGTTTTTTCTTTTCTGTGGTCATATGTATACTCATTTTTTTCTTCTACAGGAATACATTCTGTTATTCTTTCAACATATCTTTTACCTCTAAAGTCTTTTGTTAAATGAATATCAAAATTAAGTACTTGAACAACTTGTTCTTCTGCTGTTTTTTCATTGTTGAATTGTCCTATTCTTAACATAGAGTTTCTTAATGCTGTTACTAAGTTTGGAAATGTTTTAGCATGGTGTGTAAATAATGTGAATTTAGATGCAACCTGTGCTGCTTGTATCATCCATGCAGCAACAGGGTCTGTTGCAACCTCTCCGGATTATATTTACAGAACCATCTGTTTTCTTTTGAACATCTAATCCCTCTTGTCCAGAAATTGTTTCTGTCTCCCTTAAAGATAAAATATTTCTTGTTGGATATATTTTTCTTAAGTGAAGCTCGAATGCAGTTTCCTGAACACGGATATTCATTGTTTCATATATATTTTCTATCATTCCCATAAGCATTGTTGTTTTACCACAACCTTGCTCACCAGTAATTGATATAATTCTTGCTCCTTTTACTAAGAATTTTAAAAGTTCTATTGATTCATCTGAACCAACTTCTCCTTTAAACCATTGTTCAAGTGTTGAACGCTTTACATCAAATTTTCTTACGAAAAATGCCCATGTTTCTGACATACTTGGTCTAACAACAACAACACGAGAACCATCTTTCATTTCATTAATTTTATATCCATTTGTATCAGATAATTGTCCTGGATTATTATATTTGTATATATTTTGACATACCCTTTTTAATTCTGCTTCTGTTCCAAATGATAAAAATGCTAATCTTATAGATTTACCTTGGAAGAAAATCCAAATACTATCACATGCTCTTGGAACTTTGTGTTCCATAACCTGATCAAGATAATCTCCTCCATCTGTTTGTGCAACTTGGCTTAAAAAACTTTCTGGTAGTCCAGAAACTCCGACCAGATACACCATCTATATTCATATCTCTAACTTCGTCAATTGAACTATATCCTTTATATTTTTGATAAATTCTTTGGACAACAACAGCTAATTTATCTTGAAAAGTTAAAGATAAATTTTCTTTTTCATATATATCTTCAATTTCTTGAGAAGTTATTACATAAGAAGGTTTAGTTTCTCCATCAACGTATTTTAATTCAGCTAAATGATATTTTTTTATTAATTCTGTTAATGCTTCATAACCAAATTCTTTTTTAAAACTATATATTAAAATATCAAATTTATCCTGTGCTGTTAAAAGTGATGGAACATCAAATGGTATTGACTTAGAAATATTTGTTTCAGTTACACCATATTCTTTTGCTAAAATATCATATATAAGTTCTTTTACATATTTTTTATCATTAACATCACCATAAGTACAACCTTTTAATGCCTTTTTTAATTCATACTTTTTATTTTTTCTTCTTTTTAATTCTTCTTCAGATAAACCAATATCATACAAATTGATTTTTGTGATTTCATCTAATCTTCTTTTTACAAATTCTATCATCTTTTCAATTGTATATGTTTTATCATCAACATCAATTGTTTCTTGTACTTCAGCTGTTTTTTTCTTTTTTATAACAAAATAAATTAAATATCCTGCAATACCTATAACTAATATTGTTAAAATGATGTTTGTTATTGTCATTTAAGTTTCCCTCCTCAATCATTTTGTTTAAGCTCTGTATTTTAAATCATTTACTCTATATTCAATATTCTCACATGCTCTTTTTACTTCTGATAAAAATATTCCATTTCTATCTTCATAATCTGTTTTTCTGAATTTTAGGAAAAAGTCTGCTACAGTTGCTTCTTCACATGATTCAAAAAATAATGTATTATATGGAATTGCTAAAACTCTATTTTTTTCACCCATATATCTTGAAACATTTTTTATTGAATATTTTGAATATGTATCATATCTTCCAATTAAAAGTAAAGTTTTTTGAGAGTTTAAAATTGGCATTTTCCCTTTTAATTCCATAAATCGATCTATAGTCGATAATCTTTGACTAATACTTGCAATTACCAAATTAGAATTCCCTAATATGTTTTGTACAATATCTGGTCCTAAGTCATTATCAACATCTACAAATACCCAATCATAATAATTGTCTGCTAAATTTATAATATCTTGGTATATTGTTTTCAATTCATCATATTCTTGTCTTTCTCCCTTGAAGATTTGTAACACCTCTAGCCTATCTTTGTAAACAGTTTTTGTATAATTTGCAATAGTAGCTGGGGCTACTTTGTTGCTTTTCATCATTCTAGCCAACCCTGTTATACCTTCTTGGACAGCTATATTTGTATTTGGTCCAAATAAACCTCTATTTGTTTTCGCTTTTCTTTCTTTCCAAAAACACCTATTTAATGTTTCATCATTAAAACCTGTTGAAACAATTAATATTCTATTATTGTGTTCTATTGCATAATATGTCGCAATAGCAACCATTGATAAGGTTTTACCAGATTGTTCTTTTCCGCTACTCCAAAATGCTACAATTGACATTGTCATTCTCCTTTTTCAATTTTTCTTATTTCTCTTCTAATTGCCGATTCTTTTTCATCTTCTAATATTTGTTCAGAAATATATGTTATACCATCTTTATATTGTGCACTTAATTTTTTGAATTTTATTTTTCCAACTCTTTGATTTTCGTATATTACACTTAAATCTCCATTTTCTATTGGAAAATAAAATTTTTCCTCTTTCCATGCTATTTTATAATTCGAAGCAAGGAAATCTAAATAATCCTCTTCTTCTTTAATTATATCTTTTTCAAAAAGTACCTTTGTTAAACTAGTAACATCTTGTAAACCACTTAATGTTTCTAATCCTTTTTTCAATGAATAATTATCAAAAGAAGTTACAAAATATTTTTTAAATGCCTCATCTAGTTTGAAATTTTTATATCCTTCTACATTATCAGTATCTACTAACATGATATCATATTCGATTTTCTTTTCATCTGATATTGCTAAGTATTTCATTATTTCCTCTTCATCATAAAAACCAATCGCAACATCTATTTTTTCGAATTCTGTGATATATGTTTTAGTAGGATTTATTGCAGGTACAATATATTTTGCTTTTTGACATATTGTGCTATCAACTACTAAAACTTGTTTATTAAACATTGTTAGTATTTTTGCTATATTTAAAATTAAATCTGTTTTATCATAAGCTCCAATAAATCCTATTTTTTTCATTATATTCTTCTCTCCTTCTATTCGCTAGTTGTTGAATCTGTTGTTGAATCAGGTGTTGAAAGTGATTCTAGATATTCTTTTCTTGAATTCTTTTGATTTGTTATACTTTCCTCTATTACTGTTTCTAAATTAGTTTTTGCTTCTTCACCTTGATTAGTAATATTTGAATTTATTTCTTCTCTTCTATCTACACCAATTCTGCTATATCTATTTATAATTTCATTTAATGCTTTTTCTAAAATATTAGGATCAGTTTGTAATAAGTTTGAAGTAGAACCATTAACTATATATGTTGGTATTGCAGCTTTTTGTATTCCAGCATCTGTGTATTTTGTTGCATATAATTTAGCACCTTTTACTTGTGCAACATCAATTATCGCACAACTCATATGTAAAGTTTCATCTTCAGAAAGATTAATCCATATTGTGTCATCAGAACTAGCACCGCTTGATTCTGGTATTTCAACTTCTTTTTTAGATACTACAATATAATCTTGACCATTTGGGAACATAGCTCTTACATCTATATAATCACCTGTTTTTAAATCTGTTGGTAACACAACAACATTATATTCTTGTGTTCTAACATCATCTTGTGCAAAATTATCACTTCTACTTATAAATTCTGGTGTTATTATAGTATTTGCCCTCATGCTTACCTTTGCTATTAAAGGAACAGTATTTAATTCAAGATATTCCTTTTCATTATTCTTTTCGATATAATAGTTTTCTGTCTCTGTTTCTTTAATAACTTCATATTCTTGTTTATCTTTTTTTATGTATAATTTTGTATTTCCATTTTTGTCACTTTTTGTATAAATCTCATTTCCTTCTTTATCTTTTAATGAATAATTCTTTATTTTTTCTTCCTCACCTAAAGCATTAGATGGAATAAGATTTTTATAAAATGTTTTTTTCACAAGCATATCTTTAGTAATTACTTGTCCAGAACTTATATCTTGATTAAGTACATAAACATCTAATTTATCATTTTCTACAGAACTTTTATTTATTAATTGTAATAATAGTAATGCTATTACAGCTCCCGAAATCAGTAGCATTACTACCATCCCTAATAAAAATGAATTTCTTGCCTTTCTTTGCATTGGATTTGATGCCATAACGTTTCCTCCTTAAAATTTATTTTTTATATATTTTTCTACAAAATATTCTCTTATTTTATTTTAACTCAAACCATTTTCAAAATCAATATTATTAGTTGTTGTTACGAAAAATTAATATTTTTGTAATATTTTTGTAATATTTTTGATACACCATCTTCAAAATTTGCTGGTGCAACATCATTCGCACCTTCAAAATCTTGCATAACACTTCCCTTCATAGCTATTCCTAAACCAGCATTTTCTATCATTTTTCTATCATTTATATTATCTCCAATTGCAATCACATCCTGCCTATCAATATTTATTTTTTTCATCAAATATTCAATAGCATTCCATTTATCAACATTAGCAAGTGAAATTTCAGTATAATAATATTCTATTGGAATATCTTCTGTTCCATGTTTTATCATCTTTCTAGACATGTGAGAAACCTCTAAAAATTCTATTCCTTTGATTTTTTTTATTTTTTTAAGAATAGCATTAAATACAGATTTATTTTTGTCACATATTGTAATTTTTATAAAATTTTCTTCTTCAGTATTTTTTATATATTCCTCCATATCTTTAACAATATTTATATTTGTTTTTTTATTTTCATCTTTTTTTAAATTCTCTTTATAATAATACAAAACATTATATTCTAAAGAAGTTGAAAGGATTGTTTTATCTGTATACACATTATAAGAAATACTATTTTCTTCACAAATTCTAATAATTTTTAAAAGTTTTCGCTTAGATAAAGTTTTTTTGTATATTATTTCATCATTTTTAATATCATAAATGATAGCACCATTTCCTGCAATAAAATAATTTTCGCTTCCAATTTCGCTTGCAATTGTTTTTATTGAATCTATTGGTCTTCCTGATGCAATTATTATATCTGTTCCATTTTCAATTATTTTTTTTGTTGTTTTTTTTGTTTCTATTGATACCTCTCCATATTGATTTAGTAATGTACCATCTAAATCAACTGCTATTAACTTATACATATTTTATTTTCCTTTCTCGATTTTATCAGACTTCATTATACAAATATTTTATAAAATTTGTCAAATGCCAAAAAAAGGGGTTGTCAACGGGGTCGGAGGTAAATGGCAAGTGCCAAAGGGGTCGGAGATAAATGGCAAGTTTTGTTCGGTGTTTCATTACCGAACAAAACTTGCCATTTATCTCCGACCCCTTTGGCACTTGCCATTTACCTCCGACCCCGTTGACAACCCCCTTTTTGGCATCCCCTTTTTTATTTTTTTGAAAAAATTTCCTGTTTATTTTTATTTTTTTTGCAAATGATATTATTAGAAAAAGCAAAATGTTTTTTCTTATATGTAATATTACAGGAGGTGAAAAAACAATGGCAAATAATTCAAGTAACAGAAAATTAGTACCAGAAGCTATGGATGCTTTAGATAAATTCAAATATGAAGTTGCAAGCGA